>JAKJGF010000029.1 GCA_022704525.1 Bacillota bacterium
AGGGTACCTAAAATTATACCTGCTGCTGATTCTGCTCCGGACTGGGAGTCAGGAACTTTTGTATCACTTAATCCCATATAGGCATGAGTGGGTAAACCCAGATATTTCCCAATCTGATTATAGGAAGAATCTATCATCATTGTTTCAATGGCCCCCATAGGAGTTGTGCCTTTTCTCATGTCAAATATTGCAGGTGAACCTCCGTATATAACCTTTGCTCCGGGAGATGTTAACTGACCCAATACGACACCGCTTAAATTTTCTGCAGTATGTTGCACAAGAGCTCCTGCCAGTGTGGCAGGGGAAGTTCCTCCTGCAAGAGGCATTGATATGAGTTCATAGGGAATCCCTGCTCTGGCACAATCAATTAAATTTTGACTTGTAACATCACTCCACATTAAAGGTGGGGAAGGGCAGACATCAAATATGGCCCTTGGTTTTTCTCTGAGTAAATCCTCTCCTCCTGCCAGGAGAGAAAGCATTTTATGCATGACATGTGGTGCATCAATACTGAAAGCACCTGTTATAACAGGTTTTTTTGAGTATTTTAATATGAGAAATAATCTGTATCTATCGGCTATTTCTTCCGGTACATCTGAACATATGAGGGCAGTACTCTGAGCATCAATATTATTTAATTGCTCTACAATCTTTATAAATTCTATAAAATCCTTTGTAACAGGTTTTCTCACCTCACCTGTATGGTGATCCAGAAAATGTATGGCAGCAGAACCGGGATCATAATGAACATTATAACCCTGAAGATTCATAGCAGGATTGCCATCTCCGTCATAAAGAACTATAGATGGAGGAGCAAGTTTTAGAGCTTTTTCCACTATATGAGATGGTATATGTACTATCTCACTTTCATAATCCACCGATGCTCCACCTGAGGCAAAAATTTCAAGAGCTTCTCTGTTATGTACCATAATACCTGTGGTTTCAAGTAATTCGAAACCTTTTTTTACTATACGTTTTATATCATCTTCTGTTAAAATAGAATATATGGGTCTCATATAATTTTATCTCCTTATAGCGTTATTTTGTTTTAGTTGTAAGTCTGGCTTCTATATCCTCTACCCTGAATTCCAGATCTTTTAGTGTCCAGGAATTTTTCTCAATTTTTATATACACTACTATCAAGCTTTTTATTCTTCCAGTTGCTTATCTGTCTGCTCAAATCTCTCATTCATTTCTTTTCTTAAAATATCCATTTAAATTTACTCCTTAATTACCATATTTTAGAGAGAAATCAACCTCTTTGACTCTGAAACAGCTTCTATGGCATCTTCTCCATAGGCATCTGCCCCTATTTCCATTGCCCACTGTTTTGATATGGGAGCACCACCTACAATTACTTTTATTTCATTTCTTATGCCTTCTTCTTTTAGTTTCTCTATAACCTCTCTCTGTCTTATCATGGTTGTTGTCATAAGGGCTGACATACATAAAAGACATGGCCTCAATTCTCTGGCTTTTTTTATAAATTCTGTATTTGGCACATCTCTACCCATGTCTATTACCTCAAATCCGGAAGCCCTCAGCATGGTAACAACAAGATTTTTACCAAGGTCATGTAGATCTCCTTCAACTGTTCCTATAATTACCTTTTCTCTTTTATCTTTTTCTTTGCTTTTTATAAGATGTGGTTCCAGGATTTTTATTGTATTCTGAACAAGTTCTGCACCTATCATCATATGAGGAATAAAGAGTTCTCCACAGGAAAATTTATCTCCCAGTATTCTTAAGCCTTTTGTGAGGCCCTCAGATAAAATTGAAGAGGCTTCTATTCCATTCTTCAGTGCTTTTTCTAAGAGTTCCCTTACTTTTTCTTCTTCCAGGGAAAGTACTGCTTCTGATATTTCGTTTAATATATCTGTCATTAAATTAATATCTCCTTTCTTAATGGGCGAACACAGAGTTCGCCCCTATGTCTCACGCTTCACATCTCACGTTTCACGTCCTGCCCTTACCATAGCTTTTACATTCTCAACAGGTGTATTGAGAGGTACCTCACAACCTGTACTTAAAATAAATCCCCCTCCTTCTGCTGTGTCTTCAATACATTTTTTGGATACTTTATAAACTTCTTCGGGATCTCCCATAAGTAGAACTTTGCTCGGGTCTACATTTCCCTGAATACATACTCTGTGGCCTATTTTCTTTTTTGCATCTTTTAAGCTTACCATATGATCAAGTTCTATTATTCTGGCTCCTGTGTCTGCCATTTTATCCAATATAGGTGTCGTATTTCCACAGATATGAAGAGAGGGGATACCATCTTTTTTTGATATAAAGGTGAATATTTCTTTTAAGTAAGGAAAGGAAAAGGTCTCAAACATCTTAGGAGAAATTAAACTGCATGATGCAGTAGGATCAGCTACAACCATTATATCTCCACCACAGGAGAGTTTGGCTTCTGCATAAGACATAGCGGCTCTTGCAGTAATACGGCAGGTACTATGAACCAGATCCGGCTTTTTTATAATATTCATCATAAGACTGTCTGTACCCATTAAAAGTCCTGCCAGAGTCAGAGGCCCGGGGATATAATTGAAAATTGGCACATCTAATCCCACATGTTTTCTTATGATTTTAAGTGTTTCCAGATGTAATAAAAGCCTGGGACTGGTATAGGGATCAGGAACTTTTACTTTTTCTAGATCCTCTGAATTTTTTATTATTCCCCTGGACACACAGGGAACATCATTCTCAGGATATTTCATTTCACATCCCATGGCTTCTGCCATAATATTAAAAGATGATTCCCATCCGCTGTATATGCCATCATAACCTATTTCCTCAAAGCCTGCTATAAGGGCCTGCGCCATTTTACCGGCATCTTTTAAAGCATCCAGCATTTTTACCCCTGTCAATTGATGTGTTGTATAGGTAATCTGGGGAACTACAGGAATATCCTTCTGGCTCTTCAAAGAAACAGCACTTTTAATCTTTTCTAACCTGGTAAGCATATAATTCCTCCAAATTTTTAATTCTTGAAAAAGTCATATTATAGTGCATTTCATAACTTATTGGAATTTAAATAATTCGTGATGCATAATGCCTAATGGGTGATTATAACTACGCATCACGCTTTGCGCATTACGAGTTTATTAATTATGGATTGTTATGAAACTAACTATAAAGTATAAGATAGTAATCTCCTCTTGTCAACAAAAAATTCTTTAAAAGCTTGATGAAAGGATTTTGAACTAATCTGAAGAACTATTGAGGCGTAAATAAATATGAAAATAGAAAAATCTCATCTGACCACACGCTATTGTGATGAAGAATGAATGGCATAAGTTTTGTAATACCAAATAGAAATGGGGAAAAGCTTTTAAAAGAAAATCTTCCCTTTTTACTCTCAGAAATAAAGAACATAGAATGTAAAGAAATTATAATAGCAGATGATTTCAGTACAGACTCCAGTATAGCAATGATAAGAAAAGATTTCCCCGAGATAAGAGTCATAACATCAGAAAAACCTCTGGGTTTTTCTGAAAACTGTAATAAAGGTGTTTATGAGACAAAATATGATACTGTTGTGTGTTTAAATACTGATGTAAGAGTTTCCTCTGGCTTTTTAGCACCCCTTTTAAAAGTTCTTCAGGAACCAGAGGTTTTTGCTGTAAGCCCGAAAATACTTAAACCTGAACAGGATAGTTATATTAACGAAAGTCTCTGTAAAACTTTTTACGGTTTTGGTCTCTTTTATCACAGTGGTATTCCTGAGAAAAAACTTCTAAAAGATCCGCCAGTCTGTTCTATACCATTTGCATGCGGTGCAGCTATAGCTTTTAAAAAGAATTTTTTTATGGAACTTAAAGGATTTGATACTTTATATAGCCCTTTTTACTGGGAAGATTTTGATCTGTGTTACAGGGCATGGAAAAAAGGATGGAAGACTCTTTATCAATCTGAAAGCAGCGTATATCATCTTCATAGAGGCACTATTTCCCGTCTGTATAAACAAATTGATGTGGAAATTATTCATGAAAGGAATCGTTTCCTTTTTGTATGGAAAAATGTTATAGATCCCCTCTTGATTGCAGAGCATTTTCTTTTTTTACCTGCCAAATTGATTGAATCATTACTACAGGGGAGATATTTTTTTTTAACATCCTTTTTAGAAGCACTTAAAAAATTCCCTGAAACATGGAAGAAGAGAAAGAGAGAAAAAGAAGAAGCAAAATTTGGCGATAGAGAAATTCTTAAATTATACAGCAAGATATATAAAAATTTATATGTATAGGAATTTTTATTATTGTTAAATTATTAGCTTCAGTAAAAATAAATCTTTTATGTTTAAAGCAATCAGCTTAAGGAAAAAAGCTGAAAGCTGAGGGCTGAAAGCTGATTGCTAATAAAAATTTATCTTCAGGGAATCTTGAAAAAGATATTATTAAGAAATTACAGATTATGAAAATCTCAAAATCTTTGCCTGAAAACTTTAATCCTGAAAGGATTGTAATAACAATGTCCAAGGGAATGGGGGTGGGAGATATGATTTTAGCCACACCATTTTTTAGAGCTATGAAAAGAGCTTATGCCACTTCCTATATAGCAGTCTTAACCTCCTTTTATGCAGGGACTATTTTATGGGGGAATCCTGATATTAATGAAATAATTATAGAAGATACCAGGGGAATTCGATTGGTAAATTTATATAAATTACTTAAAAAAGGTAAATTCACTCTTGCTATTCATATATGCAGTCGCACAGAAGATGTTATTGCAGCATTTCTTGCAGGGATAAAGTTTCGATTGGGTCCGAAAACAGGTTTTCTCCATGACTATCTTATAAATTATAGATTTCAGAGTAAATTAGATGGATGGACAGATGAAACTCATCGGGTTGAATATCTTATGGAATATTACAGGGCCCTGGGCAATAATACCCGAAAACCAATAGAAAAATTAGTTCTCTCTTACCCTCCTTATGCAGATGAAGAGATAATAGAAAGAATGAAACAGGAAGATTCTTATGAATTAAATAAACCTTTAATACTTATACATCCCGGGTTATCAAGGCCTTTAGGTCATTTTTCCATTGAATTTTATTTAAAATTATGTAAAGAATTAGTAAAGGATTTAGGAGTCTCTCTTTTAATTACAGGTCCCGAATGTGAATACAGGGAAACAAGAAAATTAATTGAAGAGCTTAAAACAGACGTTTTTGACTGGGTAGGTAAAACCAGCTTACATGAGTTATGTGCCTTAATAGCTAAATCAAATCTTGTTATAACACATGATACAGGCCCCTTACATATAGCTGCCGCTTTAGGGATTCCAGTAATTGCTTTATTTGGACCTAAAAGTGCTTATTCACGAGTATGGAAACCTTATGGAGTTGCTCATTATGTTGTAGAATCAGGAAGCCCTGAGGATTGTAAAATATGTGAATTTAAAGGTAGATGTTCTGGTAACTCTGAGTGTAAAAGAGAAATATCCATAGAGGAAGTAATTGAAGCTGCCAGAAAGCTACTTGGGAATGAAAATTAATTAACTATCTCATTTAAATCTCGTAAAGAGTAATGCGTAGAAATAAGACGCATTACATATCACGCATCACGAAAGTTGCGACAGTTATTTTGAACTCATTCCTTAATAAATTAAGAAAATTATGTTACAACTAAATAATATTTATAAATCATTTGAATATCAGGAAGTCTTGCAAAACTTATCTTTACACATATCTCCCGGTGATAGAGCAGGACTTATAGGAAATAATGGTACAGGTAAATCTACCCTTATGAAGATAATAGCAGGTATTATAAAGTCTGATAAGGGAGATATAATTCCTGCTCCTCACATAGAAATAGCCTATCTTCCACAGGAAAGACAGTGTAATACAGATAAGACCCTCTATGATGAAATGCTATCTCTCTTCTCGGAAGTATTTGAAATAGAACAATTTATGAGAGAACTGGAAATGAAAATGCAAACTGAGGAAAATATAGAGGAGATATTGAGGAAATATTCTGAAGCACAGAGTAAGCTTGATACTCTTGAGGTATCTACAATAGAAGCTAAAATAGGAAAAGTCCTTTATGGCCTCGGATTTAAATATGAAGATACTAAAAAGATTACTTCCCATTTCAGTGGAGGGTGGCAGGCAAGAATTGAACTTGCAAAAATTTTATTAAAGAATCCTGATCTTCTTTTACTTGATGAACCAACAAATCATCTTGATTTAGAAGCTATAGAATGGCTTGAAGAATTTCTTTTGAATTATAATGGTTCCTATCTGATAGTTTCTCATGACCGATACTTACTTGACAGGCTTACAGAACGTACACTGGAGATAGAAAAAGGTAAAATTTATGATTATCCTGGAAATTATTCTTATTATATTATGGAAAAAGAACACAGACAGGAATTAGCTGAAATAAAATATGAAAATCAGCAGAAATATCTGGAAAAATCTCAGAGATTTATAGATAGATTCAGATATAAAGCCACAAAAGCAAGACAGGTAAAAAGCCGTGAGAAAAAGCTTGAAAAAATAGAGAAAATAATCCCTTATGAAAGGAATGAAAAAAAGATAAAATTCACCTTTCTTTTTGAAACTCAGAGTGGGAGGGAAGTAATAAAGATAAAAAATCTCTCTAAATCATATGATGATAAATGTGTTATAAAAAAAGCAGAGTTTCTTGTGAAAAGGGGAGATAAAATAGCCCTCACAGGTAAAAATGGAAGCGGGAAATCTACACTGATTAAAATACTGGCAGGCCTTCTACCTTTTGATAAAGGGAAAGTAGATTTCGGTTATAATGTCTCTCCTGCTTATTTTTCTCAACATCAGGGAGAGAGTTTAAATGGCCAGAATTCAGTACTTCAGGAATTAAGAGAAATAGCACCTTTAAGTATTACAGATCAGGCTTTAAGGACAATACTGGGATGTTTTCTTTTTACAGGAGAAGATGTCTTTAAAGAAATAAAAGATCTAAGCGGAGGAGAAAAAAGCAGGGTAGCTCTGGCAAAAATAATTGTAAAGCCTTCAAATTTATTATTAATGGATGAACCTACTAACCATCTCGATATATCCTCTCTGGAAGTTCTTGAAGAAGCACTTCTGGAATATGCAGGAACAATTCTGTTTATATCCCATGATAGATATTTTATAGACAGGCTGGCCGATATGGTATTTGAAATCGAAGATGGAGAATTAAATATATATGAGGGTGACTATAGTTATTATATAGAAAAAAAGAAGAAGATATTAAAAGAAAAACATGAACAGGAGAGTTCAGGCAGTAAGAAAAAAAGGCCTTCTCCTAAAAAAAATAAAGAAAAAATTTCTTTAGAGGAAGAACTCAGAAAATCTATTGAAGAAGAAATAGAAATGAAAGAAGAAAGAATAAAAGAAATAGAAATAGATATGGCTACAGAGGGTTTTTATAAAAATTTTAATAGTAAAGAAATAATAGAAGAATATACAAGATTAAAAAGGGAATTGCCACTTCTGTATGAAAAATGGGAAGAACTTGTGTGAGACTGAGACGTGAGACAATAGCGTAAATTAATTAATTATTTGTACACTCCTTTTCACTTCTTTTTACTTTTCTTTTTCTTAATCCCTAATTTACAGCATAGTTTTGTAAATAAATCTGCTTCTTTAAACATTAGTTCTTCAACTTCTCCTTTATCTAACCACATGCCATGACATTCTTCACAGATATCTACCATGATTTCCATAAAGATTGTCTCTTTAAGATCCATACCGCATTTTGGACATTTCATATAATGAAGTTCTTTTGCTTTTTGTTTTGCTTCCTTGAGCCGCTCTGTGTCTTCCTTTTCTTTTGCTTCCTGAAGACGTTTGCTATGTTCTTTTATCAATTTGCTTTCCTGTTCAGCTATATATTGTTCTTCTTTGCTAAATCTTCCGCTTTTTATTATCCCAGGCTTGACATGGGGAGGGGGTTTTTTGTTTTTCTTACTCTCCAACTTTATTTTTTCTCCTTTCTAAATCAGGAAGGTTTTCCTGATGAGTAGTAATTATTATTTTGATCAATCATGGTTTTATAGTATTATCTGGTTTTATAGTATTATCTGGTTCCATCTGCGGTGGAGTTAAAAAAGGATTGGCTTCTGAAACAGTTGGTTCTGCTGAACTTTGAATAAAGGATTCTGTTGTTGTAACCGGTGTTGTAGTAGACACAGGTATAGATGACGGTGTTCCCTTATAGTTAAACAGAATATTGCCGGTGAAAAGTATAGCTATAAGTATAGCTGTAAATAGCAATATAAAGGCCATAGTAATTACAAGCTGTCGTTTTTTTCTCTCTTCTTCTGTTTCTTCTTTAATTAGTCTACCTGTTATTATTTTGTCTTTTTGTTTTTTCCTGGTACTATCTATAGACACCAGTCTTAACTCATCGCCTGCCTTTTTCGGACGAATCCCTATAAGAGCTTCCTGTAATTCTTTTGCTGTTTGATACCGATCTTCTGGATCAATAGATATGGCTTTATGTACTATTTGTGCCAGTGCCGGTGAAACCTGTTTATTAATAGAATCAAGGGGATGGAAAATAAAAGGTTCCTCTGTATGCCCCTGACCACCGCTTAAAATGCTGTGTATGGTTGCACCCAGAGTATATATATCAGAACGGGCATCTGTTTGAGATCCACCGTAATGCTCCGGAGACGCTGTAATAACTGAACCAAAATAATCTGTATCTGTAGATTGTCCCTTTTTGAAAGCTCTGGCAACACCAAAATCTATTAATTTAATGTTATTTGTATCATTTTCAATCATTATATTATCGGGCTTAAGATCACGATAAATAATAGGTGGTTTTAAATTGTGAAGATAATCGAAAATGTCGCATATCTGTATAGCCCATTCTATTATGTTTTGTTCTAAAGGATGGTTATCTGGCTGAAGGTAAGTCTGTAATGACTGACTCAGTGGTGGAACAATTTCGGTTAATGTTTTACCATCGATATATTCCAGGACGAGATAATAATAACCTTCTTCTGCAAAGAAGTCATATATCTTTACAATCCCCTCATGATCAAGTCGCTCAAGATTGTTTTTTTCTTGATTCAGTGCTATCACAAGTTTTGGGTAATTACCATCTACTTCCTTTATAATACACTTTTTATCTGAAAGAATGGCAATATAAATAATTCCCATTCCTCCGGTTTTAAAATAACTGACCTTATATTTTCTTTTTAATATGGTACCATCCGGAAGAATACTCAGGGGTTTGTTATCAGGTCCAACACTTCCTTCAGGTGCCGGATCACGAAATAAAGCCATAAGTACTGGTGAAGCGTGAAGCGTGATACGTGAGGCGTGAAACGTGAAACGTGAAAAGTAATATAGTATTACCCATTACGCATCACCCATTACGCATCACCCATTACGCATCACCCATTACTTTTCACCTCTCTAAAAGCTTTAAGATTCGGTTCTATGAGAATCGGTTTCCCTGCCACTTTCATGGCAGAATCTATATCTTTAAGTCCACTTCCGGTAATAACACATACAATTTTTTCTTCACCGGAGATTTCACCTGACAAACAAAGTTTCCTTAATCCCGCCATACCTGTCACACCTGCAGGTTCTCCAAATATACCTGTTTTTTGTGCCAGATATTTTATAGTATCCAGTATTTCTTCATCTGAAACCGTTATACCCATCCCTTTTGATTCTTTAATGGCTTTAACAGCAGCTACTCCGTCTCTTGGTAGATCAACAGATATACTATCGGCTACAGTAGTTGATCTAACCGGTATTATATCTATTCTGTCATTTTCTTTACTATTTTCCCAGGAACGAACTACAGAAGCACTCAGTTCAGATTGAACTCCTATTAGACGGGGAAGATTTTCTATGAAACCGAGTTCATAGAGATCCTTTAATCCTTTCCACAGGCCACTTATTATATTTCCATCTCCTACAGATACAAATAATCTATCAGGCATTTTCCATTTCAATTGTTCACAGATTTCCAGAGAACAGGTCTTTTTTCCTTCTCTGGTAAAGGGATTATAACCGGTATTACGGTTATACCATCCATATTCTTTAGAAACTTCCATACATAGATCGAAAGCCTCATCATAAGTGCCTTTTACCATTATTACTTTTGCTCCGAAAAGCATAAGCTGGGCAATTTTTGCTTTAGGAGCCTTTTCTGGAACGAATATTACTGCCGGCATTCCCACACTGGCAGATAGACATGCCATAGAAGATCCTGCATTACCTGTGGAAGCTCCTGTAATGATTTTAGTCTCTTCTTCTCTTGCTCGTACAAGTGCAATAGCACCTGCTCTGTCTTTTAAAGAAGCACTGGGGTTTCTACTGTCATCTTTAAGATAGAGCTCTGAGATACCCATTTCAGCAGACATTCTATCCACTTTATATAAAGGTGTCCATCCTATCTGAAGAGAAGGAATTAGTTTAAGATTTGAGACAGGCAGAAGAGGAGAATAACGCCAGATAGAATAATCATTACAGGAAGATAGAGTTTCTCTGGTAAAATTCTTTTTTATATTTTCATAATCATATATGACTTCAAGATTACCGGAACACTTCGGACAAATGTAATTTACTTCAGTTAAAGAATACTCCTGGGAACAACAGTAGCATCTTAAGCCTTTTATTTTTTCCATTGCACTGAAGTCCTTTCATTCTTTTCACTTAACTATATGAGTACCGGTTTTACCCAGAAGGGCTTCTTTTATCTTCTCAGGACATGTGATTATGGCTTTTTCTCCTCCCTTTTCAAGGAAAGCTACTATAGCTTTCATCTTGGGAAGCATACTGCCCGGTTTAAAATGACCTTCCTGGATATATTTTTTAATATCTTCCAGTGTAGCGTGATCTAAAGGCTTCTCATCAGGTTTACCAAAATTTAGACTTGCCTTTTCTACAGCAGTGGAAATTATAAATACATCTGCTTTGATATTACTTGCAAGAAGAGAAGATGCGTGATCTTTGTCTATTACTGCAGCAGCACCGAGGAGATCACCGTGATCATCTTTTATTACAGGGATTCCTCCACCACCTACTGCTATAACAACAAAACCGCCTTTGATTAAGTTTACTATAGCTTCTTCTTCCACAATTTCTTTTGGAATTGGTGAAGCCACAACTCTTCTCCATCCACGTCCTGAATCTTCAACTATATCCCAGCCTTCTTTTTCTTTTCTTTCTCTGGCAGCTTGTTCACTATAAAAACCTCCTATAGGTTTACTCGGGTTTTTAAAGGAAGGATCTTCTTTATCAACAACTACCTGTGTAACAACAGTGGCAGCTTTTTTCTTAATACCTCTTTTTTTGAATTCATTATAAAGAGCCATCTGAAATTGGTACCCAATAGCTCCCTGAGTATCGGCCCCACAGGAATCGAGAGGTACAGCATGAAGAATATCTCTTGTTCTCTCAGAACGTAAGAGTATAAATCCTACCTGTGGCCCGTTTCCGTGTGTTATAACCACATCATATCCGAGTTCTATCATATCAGCTATGTGATTGGATGTTTCACATACAGCCAGATACTGATCTTCCACAGTCTGATGTTTTGCATCTTTTATGAGTGAATTTCCTCCTACTGCAACAACTGCAACTTTTCCCATATATTTATTTATCATCCTTTCTTGAAATTAGCTATCAGCCTTTGGCTATCAACGGTCAGCTCTTGGTGTTAATCTCTTCATCTGACTGCTGATTGCTGATAGCTGACTGCTATTCTATATCATTGTAAGAGCCATTATGGCTTTCTGAACGTGGAGTCTATTCTCTGCTACATCATATATAATAGATCTATTGCCACTGGCAACATCATCAGTCACTTCATGGCCACGATCAACCGGCATAGGATGACTAAAGAGTGCATTATTAGAACGTTTCATCTTTTGAGTATCACATATCCATTCCGGATATTTCAGAGCAAGTTCTATTTCTTTTGACTTTAAGAATTCACCATTCTGATAAGCCCTGGGACTCATCCAGTGACGGGAGTAAACAACATCCACTTCATCATAACAGGCATATGGATCATGGCTTATTTCAAATTTTCCATCTGCTTCTTCACAATTTTTCTTTGTTGCTTCTATAACGGCAGGATCTAAATCAAAACCTTCGGGATAGGCAAGAGTTACATCCATACCGAAACGGGAAGAGATGAGAATACTTTCCTGAACAGAACTCCAGGATCTTGCAAGAGCACCATGGCCCCATATCTGAAGGAGTTTTTTCTTTCTTAGATCTTTACCGAGATGTTTTCTCATACCCATAACATCGGCAAGTCCCTGACAGGGATGAAACTTATCATGGGCCATACTTACTACTGGAATATCAGCCCATTTTGCATATTCTTGAAGCAGTTCATGTCCCTCACCATAGTAGGTAACTTTATCTTCAAGGATTCTGATACCAATGCCACAGGCATATCTGCTCATGACTTTAGCAGCATCTTCTACAGTTTCTCCTGCAGATTTTGCAGTTTTTAATCTCATTCCTTCCGGTGCCAGGTACTGGGCATGACCGCCCAGTTCTGTGGCAGCACATTCAAAGGACTGTCTGGTTCTTACAGATGGGTTATAGAAGAACATAAAAAACGTTTTATTTTTGAGTACCTCACTATATTTGTAGGAAAATCTTTCTTTTTGCATGTCTTCTGCAAGTTCCAGAATTTCTATTAGTTCCTCCCTTGTCCAGTCCTGAGTACAAAGCAAATCTTTTCCTTTTAAACTCATTTTTTTTACCTCCCGACTTTAGAATAAATTTGAAGCAAATTTATTCTACTAAATTTTTATAAAACCTTCTTAATATAAATATTTTATGTTGTAGGAGCGCAAGGCCTTGCGCTCTTACGGAATTAATATCTTGTAAAATATTCTTCAGTTATTATAACATCATGTGATGTATTGTCACAGTGTTCTGCTCTAATACTGGAAGGATTTATTTCCTGTTTAAAAAAGGAACGAAATAAGAGCCCCGGTGAACCTGTATCAGATATGGTGTTGAGTGTCATACATGCAATTATACTGTAAGTTGGGTCAAAAAATATATCACCCTGTCCGGATAAAGACTGTCGGATATTTGTAGTTAAGTTAATAGACTTTGGTTGAAAAACAAATGATAGATGGGTACAATTATATCCCTTAAATCCTTCAAATCTATCAAATCTGAATATACCTGTTATTTCAACAGGATTTTTTATGTTTGAAAAAACACTGTAACAGGTACTTTCCCAAAATGAATCCAGAGCAATACTTTTTGCTGGAAAGGAGAAATTGAAATGTTCTAATATACCATATGGTATTTCCCCCTTTCTCTCTATTACCTGTCCCTGTTGATTCATTGTGAGCATATTACTTTCTCCTTTATAGGGAACTTCTTTACTGACATTGTTACTTATAAAAGAAATATTATCCAGGGTAAAGCGAATATGTGCATGGCCCTTTTCGTTTATATCAAAAATATTGTAAGAAGCCTGTATGTCAAGTTTTGAATTTAAAATAACTTTTCCCTCTTTTTCTCCAATATTGCTATAGGTGATTTTATAAGGAAGTTTAATATCCTTTTCAGGCCTGTATAGAAAAAGGATATTTTTTTTAAACACTTAACTATTTCTCCCTTACTTACTTATTTTTAGAGATATAATATCTGCTATATTTAATGTTAAAGAACCCAGATAGTTTCCTCCACTTCCGGAAGAAATTATAAATGTATTTTTAACACGTACCGGTTGAGCCAGATAGCTATGACTGTGTCCACTTACGATCACATCTATTTCATTAAATTTTTCTGCCAGTGTTGCATCCTGATCTATACCCAGATGTGACAGAAGAATAAATTTTTGAGCTCCTTCTTCTTTCGCTTCTGATATAATTTCTTGCAATATTTCCCCGGGCGATTTAATGTCAAGTTCATCCAGGCCGGGTAAAGACTTATTGGCCTGTTCTCTTGCCAGAATAATAGCTTTATTATTTAAAAGTCCTGTTATGGCAAAGCGTATATTCTGGAAGTCTTTAATTAAAAAAGATTTTATCCCCGGAAATAAGCGGTCTTCCTTTTTTAAGTATAAATTTGCACATACTACAGGAATTTTTAATTCCTTAAGTATATTATTTAAGCCTTCAAGATCATAATGTAGTTCACCTTCTCCCAGACATAAAGCATCATAAGGTGTTATGTTGAATAATTCTATCATTGGTTTTCCCTTATGCGTATCAGATACAAAAGTTCCTGATGCAAAATCTCCTGCATCAAATAAAAGAAATTTTTCCCCATCTTTTTGTTTTTTCCTTAATATAGTGGCAATAGTGCCAAATTTCTCCAGTTCCCCATGTATGTCATTTGTATAAAATATAGTGACTTCAGTTACCTCTCCATGAGGAATTTCTACTGTATTTTCCTTATTATTCTGATTCATAAAATTAAACCTCTTTCTCCGAGAATAATTTTAAATTAATCTTCTTCAAAATATATTTTTTTCCTTTATTTTTTCCTTTTATAAAACAGGAATTTAAAAATGGTATATAGAATTGTCTGAATAAGAATAACTTTATATTTTATTTAATCTAAGGGTATAGGAGTTTTCATTTTTCTAAAGATATAAGCAGTCAGCCAGGGAAGAAAGCTGAAAGCTAATAATAATTTAAGGGGGAAAAGAGACTTATGGGCATAAAGGACTGGTTATTAGATAAAAAATTTAAACAATTAATTAAGGGATTGGAAAGTAGTAGCCTTGAGGTGCAGAAAAAATCTGCTCTGGGGTTACTGGAAATAAAAGACCAGATTATGGATGAACTTGTAGAAAGTTATGATAAACTGCGCGGCACAGGAAAGAAAAATTTAATGGTTGTTTTAGGTAAGACATATGATGAGAGAGCCGTAAAACTGTTAATAAAAGCATTAAAAGGCAGTGATGCTCTGGTAAGGGATAAAGCTGTTGAATCTTTAGTGGCTCTTGGGAAAGAACTCGTTGCTCATCATCTTCTGGCAGCCATGAAGGAGGGTAATAGAGGGTTTTATAATGAAGCTCTGAAGGTACTAAATAATATGGATCTCAGTGATATATCTAAAGGAGAAAAAATTTATTATTTTATAGCAAAGGACGAATATCATGAATGTATTGACATTGGGAGCCCTGCAGTAGAACCACTTCTACAGGCACTTGAGGAATATAAGGAAGATTCAGATAGAAAGCGTTCCATAGTCATAGCACTCGGGAAATTAGGTGATTCCCGGGCTCTTCCTCAATTGATAGGTTTGCTCAAGGATCAGGATAAATATGTAAGAGAAAGAACAGTAGAAGCTCTTAGACTTATAGGTGATAGAAAAGCTGTCCCTCCACTGATTGATATGTTAGAAGATGGAAATGCCTGGGTAAGAAAGGCAGTTGTAAAAGCTCTTGATGAATTATGCTGGGTACCGGAGGATAAATATACTGAAGCAAGATATCAACTGGCAAAGAAAAATTATAAAAAATGTATAGAAATAGGCAAACCATCTGTAAATTTGATGATAGATATTTTACAAAATGCTGAGGATCAGGATATTGAGACAATAGAAGAGTTAATAAAAGCTCTTGGTAAAATTGGAGATGTAAAATGTACAGGTGTGCTTATTAGCTACCTTAAAGATGATAATAATAATATAAGAAATGCTGCTATACGTGCTCTTACTGATTTAGGACCCGTAGCATCAAGTTTTATTTTAAAAGAGCTAAATGAAAGTAAAGATGAAAAAACAAAAGATGCTCTTGTAGGCATTCTTGGTGAAATCGGTGATGAACAGTCAGCAGTAACACTCTTAGAACTTCTTCCCAGAGAGAAAGCATCAATTAAAGCCAGTATAGCTGCAGCTCTGGGGAAAATAAAATGTAGAGATGCTGTAGAACCTTTGCTTCATATATTAAGGGACAAATCTGGAGGCAGACAGGTGGTAGAAAACGCTATAGTTGCCCTGGGCGAAATAGGAGATGATAGAGCAGTAGTGCCTTTGATAGAGTTAATGAAAGAGGGACAGTATTTGATGGGTAAGGTAAAAAATATTATTGCCCGGGCTCTTGGTAAAATAGGAGACGAAAGGGCCGTAGATACTTTAATAGACAATATACAGGATAGAAATTGTTCTTTAAGCTGTATAGACTCACTTGGCATAATAGCTTCTCCAGAATCAGCTGAAGCACTCTATCTGATAATGGTAGGGGAGATAGATGGCACTATGGACTGCAGGCTTGCTGCTGTGAGATCCCTTGAGAAGATAGGAGGAGAAGAAATACAGGCTATCCTTTATGCCAGCCTGGAAGAAATCAAGGATGAAAAAGTAAAGAAGGAAGTAGTAAAATCTCTTACTAATCTTGGTGTAGATGTTACAGGCAAGCAATCTGGAAAGTTTAGAAGAAAACTGGGAGGTTAAGTTTGTGGCAGATGAAATTCAGAAGCTTTTACTGGAAAGAAAAATAAAAGGCCTTATTCCGAAACTTGGAAGCAATTCACCTGATAAAGCTATAGATCAGCTTGTTGAAATAGGTGCAGACACATCTACGTATTTAATTTCTGCTTTAAGGAACAAGGATTATAAAATTCGAAAAAATGCTGCTACTTGCCTGGGTAAAATTAAAGATAAAAAAGCTATTGAACCACTTATGAGAGTTCTTATGGAAGATAGTAATGGAGAAGTAGAGGAAAGTGTCAGAAAAGCTTTTAGTAATATGGGTATGATGGCAATAAAGCCCATGATAAAATTATTGGAAGAAGATGAACTGGAGCCGGAGAAAAAGAAAAAAATAGCTGATGCCATTGATGATAAGGAACTTGGCGTTTTAACTAAAAGTAATCTTGCTATCTATCAGCTGGCTAAAGGTAATTTTGCTGAATGTGCTAAAATAGGCTCACCAGCAGTTCCATATCTTATAAAAGCCTTAAATAAAGGTGATCTAGCTTTGAGAGAAAAAGCAGAAACTACTCTTTTGAGGATAGGTATAGGAGCAATTTCTGAGCTTGTTAATACTCTCTCAACTATTGATGAGAATCTTCGAAAAATAGTAATGGATATTCTTGATAAAATGGATATATCTTTATTTCATGCCTCAGATAAAACTTATTATTTTATTTCCAAGGGTTATATAGATAAGTGTGTGGAACTCGGAAATTCATCTGTAAGTGCTTTAATAAGAGCTATGGAAGATCCAAGGGGAGAAGTAGTAAATAATGCCATAGAAGCTCTTAAAAGGCTTGGTTCTATAGCAGTACCTGATATTATAAAAGAGTTAAAAGGCAGAAAGAGGAAAATTAAGGGTAAATTGGCTGTAATCCTTGGAGATATTGGAGATAAAAGAGGAGTAGATAGTTTAATAGCGTGTTTATCTGATCTGGAACCAGAAGTAAGGATAAATGCTGCTCAGTCATTATATAAAATAGGTGATGAAAGAGCAGCTCCTTTTTTAATAAACAAAGCTCTTCTTGACAAAGATAAAAGGGTGAGGGTTCTCACAGGTGATATATTGAAAAAAATGGGTAAAGTTGTAGCTCCATCACTTATAAGAATTCTGGAAGACCCTAAATCTACAGAAGAGCTAAAGGAAACATCAGTAAAGGTTCTTGGTGAAATAAAGGCCGAAAAAGCTGTAGATATATTGACTAAAATTATGCTTGCAGGGAAAGGAAAACTTCGGGAATTGGCTGCCCGGGCTCTCGGTGATATAGGGTCTAAAAAAGCTATAGAAGCATTAATAAGTGTCCTCTCTGATGCAAAAGAACTCAGTGGATGGCAGAGAGGTTATAATGCTACAATTGCCCTGGGAAAAATTGCTGATGTAAAGGCAGTACCACATCTTATAAAAATACTTAAAGATGAAAATTATCTTCCCCAACTTCAGGGAGCAGCAGCAGAAGCTCTTGGAAAAATTAGAGATAAAAGTGTAATAAATGAATTGATTAAATCCCTTGAAAATAAGAAGATTCAACGTGAAGTAATAGGGGCAATAGGGAAACTGGGTAATCCTGAAGGTATAGAACCATTGTTAAAAATATTCTATGAAGAAGATAGTTCTACTCCTTTAAAAGCCCTTATAATAGAAGCCTGTGGCGATATAGGTGATTATTCTGCTACAGATGCTATAATAGGGGCTTTAAGTAAAGAGCAGCTCAGATTGCCAGGTATTATAGCCCTTGGAAAGATACGTGAAGAGAAGTCTATTCCACAGATAGAAGAAATTCTTTTTGATAAAAATTCAGATGAAAATTTGAAAAATACCTGTATTGAAGCATTAATAAGTATAAATAAGAAAGCTTCTATTTTATCTATGCTTAAGATACTCAAAAGTAATACAGATGAGAATCTTAAAAAACTTCTCATTGATAGTTTTCCTAAAATGGGTGAAATAATAATTAAACCATTTATAGATGAGCTAAAAAAAGATGAAAAAGATGTAGAATTGCATAAAAATTTGATAAAAGTTTTAAATAAGCTTAAATCAGAAAAAGTAGTAAAGGATCTTTTAGATATAATGTTAAAAACTAAAGAAGACTCTATTAAGGGGGAAATTATAATAGCCTTTGGAAATATAAAATCTACTGCCTGTTCAAATGCTTTAATGGAGATACTAAATGATAAAAATAGCTCTTCTGCCAACAGGAAAGCAGCTTTGTCATCATTGATTAATATAGGTGAAAAGAAATATGCTCCTGTGTTAATAAAAACACTGGAAGATGAGGATCCTGAATTAAAGAGTTTTTCTTTAAAAGCTTTCCAACATATAGGGATTCCTTTAGTTAAAGAGGAGGAAGATTAATGATTGAGTCTATCAAAATAATCGAGTTTTTTAATTATGCTACAGAACTAAAAGCATCTGATATTCATCTTTATACCGGTAGTTTTCCTATGTACAGACTGCATGGAAAATTATACAGAGCAGAAGAATACGGTATAACAACCAAAGATGAAGTACGTCAATTAATATTTAATATTACTGATGATTTTTTGAAAGCCAGGTTTTTCTCAGAAAACCTTGATGATATCGATTTTAGTGTTGATATTCCGGGAGCAGGGAGATTCAGAGTGAATGTATTCAGATGCAGTGCCGGCGATGCTCTTGTTTTCAGAGTAATACCAAGTAGAATTCCTACTATGGAAGAACTCGGTCTTCCTCCATCTGTGGAAGAAATGATAAGAACAAGGCATAGTGGTCTGGTTCTTGTTACCGGAAAGGCAGGTCATGGTAAAACAACAACTATTTCTGCTATGCTGGAATACATAAATAAAGAATTTCCTTATAATATAATAATGATTGAAGATCCTATAGAATTTGTATTTGAACCTAAGAGATCACATATAAGTCAACGGCAGGTAGGTGAACATGCAAATTCATTTGAACAGGCCATAAAAAGTTCTCTTCGAGAAGATCCTGATGTGATAGTAATCGGAGAAATAAGAGATTTTGCAACTGCTTCAATGACCATACAGGCAGCAGAAACAGGCCCTCTGGTTATTTCAACTCTTCATACGAGAAGTGCAGTAGAAACAATAGGGAGATTTGTAAATTTCTTCCCTGAAGATCACAGGTTAAATATACGCTTCTTACTTGCAGATTGTATGCAGGGTATAATATCACAGACTCTTGTACCGAAGATAGATAGAACAGGAAGAGTTCTTGCTACAGAAATAATGATGGGCACTACAGCTATAAGTACTCTTATAAGAGAGGATAAGTCACAACTTATGTACTCTACTATAGAAACCGGTGCAAAAGATGGTATGCAAACACTTGATTTTAATCTGAAGAATCTTATGGAAGCAAACATAATTGACCCTAAAGATGCTTTTCGTTACTGTAATGATAAGAAAAGATTTCTCTATTATCTGGATAAAATGTAATATTATAATACTTTTTTATTAAATAGATCTTTAATTTTTAAGAAGACTTTTGAATAGAAGGTATGGGGTAGAACTTCCAATAATTGAGAAGCATCTATAGCATTATTTCCCTGAGGATTTTCTTCTATATATCTGGTAAAATATTTTATAGCATCCTTGGTGTTATTTTGCTTCATAGCCATAAGTCCAGTAATGAAAGCTATTTCCGGGTGGTTTGGGAAGGTTGATATTATCTTTTTATAAGTGTTCATTTCTTCATTTAATTCTTCCTTCTGGGCATACTCTTTAGCACATTCATAATAAAGGTTGAAGAGAGCATCCTGCGCATCCATATAAGAAGGATCTAATTTTAAGGCATTTTCATACGATTCTACAGCTTTATTTATATCTTTTTTTTCATGATATATTTTACCTGTAAAATATAAAACCATAGTTTGATTTTTCTCTAATTTATGAGCTTTTTCAAGATGCAGTATAGCATCATTCAGGGCACCTTCATAGTAATATATCATGCCAAGATGAAAACGTACCTTAAGACGATCAGGATCTTTCATGAATTCTATTAGAAGTTCTTTTATTGAGCCAAAATACAGGTCTGAATCATCCGGGAGAATTTCTTTATATCCCGTGGAATTCTGTGCTATAAGGTCTATGAGAAATTGGACTATTTCTCTCACCTGATGCCTGCTGGCCATATCTAAAAGAGCTTTTTCTGCTGCATTTTTAACAGGTTTCCTCGAATCACATTCATAAAGCTGGAACAGAGGTTCTACAACTCTTGTATCACCAAGTTTTCCCAGAGACCATATTGAATTTATAAGTACATATTCATCTTCCTGGGTAAGGGCCATTATAAGAGGATCTATAGCTCTTTCATCCTTCAGGTCTCCTAAAGCACTTGCAGCGGCCCTTCGATTTTCCTCCGAAATATCGGCAAGTAGAATATTAATCAGAGGTTCAACTATTTTTGTGTCTTTTGCACCTTTTGCCATAGAAATAATTTTTTTTGCATCAAGGCCTGCATAGAGATCTTCATTATGTCGAACAGGAGTTACTGACTTGAGCCTTCTTACTCCTGGTAGATCTAATTTTAGCGTTCCCATAAGGGCCTGTTTCATTTCCATAGCAGATTTAAATCGTTCATCAGACTTCAACCTTATACTGGTCATTATGATTGAACATATCTCAGGAGAAAGATCAGGTCTTTCCTTGTTTAATGCGGGAATAGTAAATGGAACAGGAATATTTCCTGTAAGCAGATGATACATAGTTGCTCCGAGAGAATATAGATCACTTCTGACCTCAGGTTTGCCCCTGTACTGTTCCGGTGACATATAACCAACTGTTCCAATAGCAGTTTTAGTAACAGATATCTCTTCAGATGTCTGTAAGGTCCTTGCAATACCGAAATCAATAAGGACGGCTTTATTATCGCTGTCTCTTATCATTATATTAGATGGTTTTATATCTCTGTATATTATCTGTGGATTCCTGCTGTGAAGATATGATAAGACATCACATATCTGTTTGCTCCATTCTACTACTTCCACTTCAGGAAGACCACCTGCCCCTCTGTCATTAAGTATTGTACTCAAATCTTTCCCTTCTATAAAATCCATAACCAGATAATATCTTCCTCCTATAGAAAAATAATCAATTACAGAAGGTAAGTTAGAATGGCGTAACTCTGATAATATATTGGCTTCCCTTTTAAATCTTTTAATAGCCTCCTGTTGTTTTTGTTCATCCATAGAAAAGTTTATTAATTCTTTTACAGCATAGATTTCATTATTTTTTAATGATTTTGTTTTATATACTGATCCCATTCCTCCACTTTTAATTTTTTTAATGATTTTATAGTTATCAGCCAGAATAAAATCAGGTGCAAGTGGTTTGAATTCTTTAGGAACGTCTTCACTATAAACAAATGGTTTTAATTCTTTAGAGACTTCTTCATGGAAAGACATACCACATTCACTACAGAATTTAGCACCAATTTTGTTTTCTGCAAAGCATTTTGAACATCTATATGACATATAAATCCTTCTTTGAAAAGTAATAGAAATAAATTAGTTTCCTAAAGTCTACCATGTTTTTTCCTGTCTTTAGGATTATCTTTTTTCTTAAAAGCTTCTTTTATCTTTGAAACAATTTTTAAAAGAAAATTCTTTTGAAGGATTTTTAAATACTCTTCACATTCAATTACATTTGTCCCTTCAGGATGTTCCTCCAGGTATTTTCTGAAATATTTACAGGCTTCTTTGATATTTTTTTGTTTCATACATAGTAAGCCACGGAAAAAATCAGTTTCCCCGTGGTCTGGAAAACTTGTAATTATCTTATCATAATATTTAATATCATCTTCTGTGAGACCTCGTTTATTATCTTCCCTGACACGCTCATAATATGCTTCTATTAAACCGCCCTGGGCTTCTGTATAGGAGGGATTAAATTTTAAAGCTTTTTCTTGATATTCTATAGCTTTATCAATTTTTCTTTTGTCCAGCAAAACCTTTCCTATAAAGCATAGAATTTCCGGATGTCTTTTTTTAGAATGTTTTTGCTTTTTTAATAATTGTTCATCTAATTTTTCAGCTCTTTCAAAATGTTTTAATGCATCTTCTTTAAGATTTCTGGCATAATATACTATACCTAAGTGAAAACGAACATTAAGCCGATCATTGTCTTTTATAAATTCTATTAGAAGTTCTTTTAAGGAAGGTAGATACAATTCTGAATTATCTGGAAGAAGACACTTATATTCACAAAAATTTTCATCCATAAGATCTACTAAAAACATTACTGTATCACCTGTCTGTCGTTTGCCACCAAGCTCTTTTAATGCTTCTCTTGCAGACCTTTTTACTGCACCATCTTCATCATTTTCATAGAGTTCCAATAATGCTTCAGTAGATTTTGTGTCTCCTAATTTACCCAGTGACCATGCTGCATGAGATCGTACCTGACTGTCTTTATCTTTTAGTGCTTTTATAAGTGGTTCTACAGCTCTTTCGTCGCCAAAATTACATAAAAAACTTGCTGCTTTTCTTCTATTACTTTCCAGTGGATCTGTAATGAGTATATCAGTCAGAGGTTCAACAAATCTTTTTTCTTTACTTACTTTCGCCATATTGAGTATATCGCTTGCTTTTAGTTCTATAATAGGTTCTTCTACCGGACGGTGAGATGTGATTGAGGGTTTTAATCCACGGGATGGTTTATCCTTATGCACTGCTACTATATCCAGTCCTGCTACATCATCGGGGTTGAAAACCAGTTCATCCATAGATATTTCACCTATGAGAACACGGTACATTTCCTCAGCCGAGGTAAATCTATTTTCTGGTTTAAGACTGAGAGCTTTCTGAATTACTCTTTCCATCCATATAGAAACATCACTTCTGAGTTCTTTTATGGGAGGAAATTTAAAGGGCATACTTTCCTGAGCAGATAGAAGAAAATGCATGGTAGCTCCCAGAGAATAAACATCACTTCTGGGTTCCGGATGTCCCTGGTATTGTTCCATAGGTGCATATCCAAGGGTGCCAACTACTGTTTTCTGTGTCTGACTCTGGGGATTAATCGCTCTGGCAAGTCCAAAATCTATCAATATTATGCGTCCGTCGTCATCTCTATGGATAAGATTAGAGGGTTTTAGATCTCTGTGTAGTATTGGCCTTGGTTGAGAATGTAAATAATCCAGTACATCACATACCTGAATAGCCCAGTCCAGAACCAGTTCTTCTCTTAAACCATGCCCACCTTCTTCAAAAATATATGTATATAGATCCCGGCCTTTTATATAATCCATAACCAGATAATATTTCTCATTACCCGGAAAATAATCGATAACCCTTGGTATAGATGGATGATTTAACCCTGCCAGAAGTTTGGCTTCTTCCATAAATCGCTTGACTATGTAGTCCTGCTGCTCATTTGCTACTGTAATATTAAACATTTCTTTTACAGCACAATTTTGCTGTAATCTGTTATCAAAAGCCAGATACACAGCCCCCATTCCTCCGGCTTTTAAAGCGTTTTTGATCTCATACCTGTTATCAAGCAATGTTCCCGCAGGCAAACCGTTTACAAAAAAACCGCAATCCAGACATACATCATTCTCATCATAATTTGAACCACCGCAGTTAGAACAAATAATTGCCATAAGATTTGTACCTTGTATTTTTTTGCTTTCCATAGCCTCAGAAAAAGGCTTACTAGAGTTATATATATCTTTCTCTATATATATTATACATTCCTTTAGCTAATATGTAAAATATTGATTTTTCATTCAGGGGGCCATCGCTCTGTGTCCTTATTCCATTCCAAGTCCCAGTAGCACAACATGTAGGAACATGACCAATTCACTTGAATTTTCAAGGGTTCCATATTTTGTATCTTCTCCGGAAAGAATTCCAGCTCGTTTTTTACAGTTAAATTCTTCTATACTTTTTAATATTTCCGAAAATGTATCATCTATATACTTTATTTTACTCTTGATTGGTATATTTATACATAAACCTGTAATTTTCATGTGTGTTCCCCTGTCAGGAAAAAGATTACTTTCCATTTTCATTACTTTCGGTTTTGAAAAAACCTCTTTCATAATTCCCCATAGTTGTATACTGAGGACAGGTACAGAAAGGTTATATTTACCAAGTTCATGAGCATATAAAGCTTCGGCAATTACAGGAGCTCTGGAATTTAATAATTCAGATTGATATAAGAAATTTCTGGCTTTTTCCATCCATACAGGAGATTTATGAAAAAGTAAAAACCCCTCTGCCAGAGAGATTTTTTGCCCTTGCTCCAGATAACTGTATAAAATAAACTCTATTACCTTAATAAGTATTGTTCTGAAAAGTTTTTTCCAGTTTTCTGAAAGAGATTTTCCTGCCATTTCTAATCGTTCATCTGCTAACTTTCCAGCAATGCTTTTTCTTAAATCGGTATCTTTTATACTATTAAGAAAATTTTCATTTTCTTTAATTTCTTTTTCTGCCAGTGCAATAATATCCAGATTTTCTCCAAACATTTTCTATTATACACCTCTTTTATTTTTCCCATCTCACTAATTATGCCTATCCCTTTAATTTTTGTCAAGTATATATGAATATTTAATAGCACCTGAGAGAGAGGAATTACCGACAAGAGATATCTTTTCTTTATTCAGAGAAGGAAATAATCCAATTTCTATAGCATTATCTATATTTAAAGAATTACCTGTACCGCCGGCAATAAATAATTTATCAATTTCTGAAAAATTTATAGATAATTTTTTTAACAGTAAGCTTATATCTTTTTTGATCATAATAAAATCGTCCTTTCTTTACTTATTTGTCTATGACAGATTCTTCTGAAAAGAAACCTTCTATTACAAAAGTTATTTCACCTTTAATTTTACGATTTTCCAGATGTGACAGGAGATTACTCAGGTTACCTCTCCAGCACTCTTCAAACTTCTTTGTAAGTTCTCTTCCCCAGAATACCTGTCTATCTCCCCAGATAGAAAGAATATCTTTTAATTCCTTACAGACACGATGGGGAGAAAGATATAAAACTATAGTCCTGGACTCATCTTTCAATAGCCTGAGTCTTCTCCGTCTCCCTTTTCCTTCTCTGGGTAAAAAACCTTCAAAAACAAAGCGTCGTGTAGAGAGACCTGATAAGGCCACAGCAGTAGTCACACTTGAACACCCTGGAATAGCTATTATTTTAATATGTTCCTCTATACATAGAGCTATAAGTTCCTCTCCAGGATCTGATATGCCGGGCATTCCTGCTTCAGAAACCAGGGCTATATTTTTACCATTTTTAAGTTCTTCCAGCAATTTTTCTTTTTTCCTGGTGTTACTATGTCTGTGATAGCTTATCTGAGGCGTCTTTATATTAAATTTTTCTAAGATCTTACCTGTACTTCTTGTATCTTCAGAAGCTATAAGATGAACTTCTCCTAAAATTCTTATGGTACGAAGAGTAATATCTTCAAGATTACCTATAGGTGTTCCGCAGATGTATAACGTGCCGGTACTTTTATTAATTTTTTCCATAATATTAGATTGGGTGATGCGTAATGCGTAATGCGTGATGTGTATATGGTTCAACTGAGGCGAACACAGAGTTCGCCCCTACACGTTTCACGTCCTTACTCCGGCCTCCATTTTGTTTCCATTCCATATTTCAGAAATTATAGAATAATCTAAAATTTCATTTTTGTCAAAAAATATAGCCAGTTCTCTTTCTGCATTTTCTATAGAATCTGAGGCGTGAACAATATTTAATTGAACACTTGTTGAAAAATCTCCCCTTATGGTACCGGGAGATCCTTCCTCGGGTCTGGTAGCGCCTATAATTGTACGAACCAGATTTATAGCCATTCTACCTTCCAGTACCATTGCTACAAGAGGGGAACTGGTCATAAAATTAACTGTTGGCTCAAAGAAAGGTTTTCCTTTATGTGGTGCATAAAGTTCCTCTGCTTTTTCCCTGACAAGTTTCATGAGTTTCAGTCCGGCAATCTTAAGACCTTTTTCTTCAAATCGGGATATAACTTTGCCAATTAATCCTCTTTGAACAGCATCTGGTTTGAT
Organism: Bacillota bacterium; assembly: GCA_022704525.1. Lineage (GTDB taxonomy): Bacteria > Vulcanimicrobiota > SpSt-956 > SpSt-956 > JAKJGF01 > JAKJGF01. The sequence continues at coordinate 26,437 of JAKJGF010000029.1, forward strand.
TATTAATAAAGTCCTTTCCACAAATATTTCCTCCTTAATATATTAAATTAATAAAAAATATACACTAGCAGGAAAAAAAAAGCAACTGTCGAATTTTTAAATTGAAATTTTTAAGTATATTATTAAGTAATATGGTAAAAGGCAAATTTTCATTGAAAGGAAGGGGTTTAAGCAATAATGAATGGACGAAAGGTGAAATTAGAGTACAAGCTAAAACAGGGTGATGTTTCAAAGTATAAAACTCTGGTTGAATCTACAACTGAAATAACTGAAGAAGGTGAAACTAAATCTATATCATCTGTAATGGAAATGATGACCACGCAAACAATAAGCAGTGTATTTCCTGATGGGGCTATGAAGGTAGAAGTATCTATAGATTCGGCAATTCTTAAGAGAGATAACGAAGAAATTCCCGTTCCAAGTGTGGGACAGACTATTCCTATGAAAATGAAGAAAAATGGAGAAGTAACTCAGATGGGGGCTGCATCCGGTGGAGGAGGACAGACTCATGCATCTTTCCCGGAAAATGAGGTTGGTTCAGGTAGTAACTGGTCCGGAGAAAGTTCTATAGAAATACCTGGCACTGATAAGACAGTCCTTTTAAAAACAAATCACACTCTTGAAACTTTTGAGAAGATGAAAGGCCGCGATTGTGCTAAAATTAATGTGACAACCCCTGAAACTAATATACCCCTTCAGGAAGATGTTACTCAGACAATTGTTGTAACAGGTACAACATTCTTTGACCACGTAGAAGGAAGACTTATAAAATCAATTGCTGAAACAAAAACCTGGATGACTTTACCTACAGGTCAGTCGGTAAAAACATTGACCAAGATGATTATAGAAATGGAAGAAGATCTGAAGAAAACTCCTTCTAAACCGGCATCTATTGGCCTTGGCGATGATTTTATGATGCCCAGTATATAAAAAAATCCATTTTAAGAAAGAAGCAGATTGTTTAGAAGTAGAGGCTTGATAATCAAGCCTCTATCGTCTGATATGGTGTAAAGGTGTAATGCTTTCTTTAGTGGAAAAAGCTTATGCCAAAGTTAATTTTTTTCTTGAGATAATGAGAAAGAGACCTGATGGCTATCATGAGATTAGAACAATTTTTCAAGCGATTTCTCTGGCAGATGAGTTAATTTTTTATAAATCTCAGAATGAAATTTCTCTTGTTTGCCAGGGTGCGGATTTGTCCTGTAAGGAAGATAATATTGTATACAGAGCTGCACAGTTAGTTAAAAATAAAACCGGATGTAATAAGGGTGTAAGCATAATTTTAAATAAGAAAATTCCATTGGCAGCCGGTCTTGGAGGTGGGAGCAGTGATGCTGCTGCTACTCTGAGGGGATTGAATAAACTATGGCAATTGAATTTAACCCTGCCAGAACTTCTGGAATTAGGAGGGAATTTAGGCTCTGATGTTCCTTTCTTTATAGTAGGAGGAACTGTATATGCCGAAGGTAGAGGAGAGAAGTTAGTTTCTTTTTTACCTACACCTGATTTCCTGGTAGTTATATTAAAACCTGAGATCTTTATATCTACAGAATGGGCTTACAAGCAGTGGGATTCTGAGAAGATTAGAATGGAAAAACCTGAGATAGAAGGTTTTGTAGAGAATCTTAAAAAAAGTGTGCCTTTCCTGGGGAGAAATTTTTTATTTAATAGTTTTGAAAGTATAGTAGAAAATAACTATGCTGAAATAAAAACTATTAAAGAAATTTTAAGAAAGATGGAAATAAGAGATTATCTTTTATCAGGTAGCGGTTCCTCAGTTTTTTCGTTAACAGAAGATTTAAAATTAGCCGAAGAGATAAGGGATAATATTGAGAAGAATCATAAAGATATTCAATGTTTTATTACCAGAACGATAAAAAGTTATGACCTTTAATAAAATTTATAACCCTGAAACTTTATTAAGGAAGAAAAATTATGACTCCTGTTAAAGCTATGATACTGGCAGGTGGAATACTGGATAATTCTTTTAAATTGCATGGAGAGAATGTTGTCAATAAAGCTTTTATAGATATAAAAGGCCGTCTTATGATGGAATATGTTATAGATGCTTTAAGGGGAGCTTCTTTAGTAGAAGAAATAGTATTATTGACACATACTGAAATAGTTCCAGAAAAGATTAGAGAATTTGTTACTTTAGTAAACAGTGGAGAAAATATTCTTGAAACCGTAATAAATGGTTTGAGTTATATCCCACCTGATACATTAAAAGTTCTTCTTGTTATGGCCGATTTACCTCTTCTAACATCAGAAGGAGTAGATGATTTTTTGAGCAGGTGTAATGGCAGGGATGGAGAATATTATTATTCAATTTTGTCACAGAAAGATTTAGAAAAAGGTTTGCCAGGATTTAATCATACCTATGTAAAGTTAAAAGATGGTGTGTTTTGTGGGGGTGGGCTAATACTGTTAGACCCCGGTATATGTAATGAATACAGGCTAAACCTGATGAATAAAATGATTCAGGTGAGAAAAAATCCGCTTGAAATGGCTAAAATATTAGGTGCAAAAACTTTATTCAAGATTGTCAGTGGTCAGGCTACCAGAGAAGATTTGGAGAAGAGGACTTCAGAAGTTTTCAAATGTAAAGCTATATCAATAATAACTCCTTATATAGAAATAGGAATAAATATAGATAAACCTGAAGAATTGGATTTGATTCGTTCTTCAGGATAGCTAAAATTAATTTAGAAGGTAGGTTATTATGGCAGAAAAAAAGGTAATATCACAGTTACTCAGTAACGTTAAAGGTGCAATTGCCGGTATAATAATCAGTCTTAAAGGTGAAGAAATAGAGGTAAATACCCGTAAAACTATTACTGACCCGGGGTTTGTAAGAGGAGAACTGGCCATAATTATGAAGGTTGCTAATTCTCTGGCTGAAGATCTTAAGATGGGGCCTGTGAGAGAAGTTATAATTTCCTTTGATACTTATAGTATAATAAGTTTAATGATAAGAGATAATTATGCTTTAATTTTATTTATGGATGATAGTGGCAGTCTTGGCCTGGCCAGAAAAAAAATGGGTGCTGTTATTCCAGATCTCGAGAAAGATCTTTATAGTGAATAATCTCTGTATTTTTTCAATGAAAGGAGGGGAAACCTGTTTTTAAACAGGTCTTTTAAAATGGCATCACCAGAACAAATATTGGAGGAATTATTAAGTGTTCCAGGAGTAGAAGCTGCTGTGGCTTCTGATAAGGATGGATTATTATTGGCCAGTGCAGGGCTTAAAGAAGATGATATTGATATGGATGCTTTAGGAGCAGTTGCGTCCGGTGCTTTGAGTTCTGCAGAATTTGTAGGAGAAGAATTTAAAAAAGGTTTGCTTGAAAGGGTTGTCCTGGAATATCAGGAAGGCAAAGTAATTTTACAGCAGGTTGGTAAAGATGTTGTACTGGCTATTTTTGCTTCTAAGGAGGCCAATCTTGGAATTGTAAGATTGACAATAAAGCGAAAGCAACAGGAAATATTGGATTCTTTTTCTTTCTAAAAGATAGCTTAAAGATTAATTATATTCTCCACCTGAGAACAGGTGGAGATAAAGTTGCTTTTGAGTTTTTTATTAAGTATTATTTAGATATGAATTTGATTTTTTCCACCTTTTATTCTTCCTCTGAAAAGTATATTAAAAATAAACGTTGCACAGAGTGGAAAATTGATATAAAATAATATATATAGATAATTATGATAAGGAGAAATTTCTATATATAGAGGTATAGATTGTATAAATCGAGACCTCAACACTTAAAGGTAAAGCATCATGGATAAAAAGTCCTCTAAAAAAAGCTGGACAGATAAAGTTAAGGATACCTTCTTTGTTCCTATAGTTAAGGAAGAAAATAAGGAAGTAATAGAAGAAGGTAATAGCCATGTGGCAGAAGCTTATTTTAGAGGGAAATGGAAAGAAGAAAATGGTGCCAAATGGGCTTTTTTTAAATCTAAAAGTGATGAAAGAAAGTTAGATACTGAGGAAAGTGAAAGTTCTGAATCATCCACTGTAGAATTATTAACTACAAATACTGAGAAATTGGTAAGAGCTGAAACTCCAGAGACCAGAAAAACTAAAAAGATAGATGAGATTGTATCTATTACCGAACTGGGTCGAGCATCATCTGATAGTAGATATAACAGAGAACCTGTTGTGAGTAAAAAACAAACTGAAAAAAAATCAGGTTCTGGGGGTACAACACCTTTAGAGAAAAAAGCAGTAAGTCAGAAGACAACACCTTTAGAGAAGAAAGAAGCTTTTAAACAAATGGTTGCTCCCATAAAGAAAAAAGATACACAAACAACACATCTTCCCCGGAAAGTTCCTGAAGGATCAAAATCTGTTAGTTCAGATAGTTCTCTTTCAGGTTTAAGCGGTAAGGCTGTTACTTTACAGGAAGAAAGTCATAAATGGAGCTATTTTAGAAAATCTCAGAATGAGAAAATTGAAGTTCCCTATAAAAGTACAGATAAAACTTTTCCTATTTGTGAAATTAAAGATACTAAGAAAGTATCTACTCCCATTCCAGCTTATGAACCTGAAAATACTCAAAACTCTGATTCTTCCTCTTCTTTTAAAGGAGACGGAACGTCAGATAAATCCTCAGATAAAGTCTATACCCATTCTCAACAGACCCGATCTCACAGTCAACCACCTGTGACACAACAAAAGCCTCTGACGGCATTTAATTCTACTCCCGGGAGAGATGATGAGTTCTCCTCTCTTTACCCTGGTTTATATGGCCAGGAAGCACAACAGAATGTTGTAGACTATCAAAATATGGAAATGGGTTATCCTCAGGGTTATCCTCCAACGGAAATGGGTTATCCTCAGGGTTATCCTCCAACGGAAATGGGTTATCCTCAGGGTTATCCTCCACCCGGTATGGCTTATCCTCCACCCGGTATGGCTTACCCTCAGGGTTATCCTCCACCCGGTAT
>JAKJGF010000030.1 GCA_022704525.1 Bacillota bacterium
AGCATAGCATAAAGAGTTCTGGAAAGATCAATTTTAGACGGAGAAGAAATGAGTATAACACCTGAACTTCTTTTCATAAGAGCTGAAAGATCTAATCTTGTCTTTTCATCAATGTCCATATCAGAGAGTTTTATAGGTTCTTTTATAAAAGGAATAATCTTCAATACAATTGCCTGACCATAAAAAGTTGGTGCAAAAAATGCACTTACCCTGACATATTGCTCCATCACTCTGATAGTGAAATTTTTATTACCAGTTACTCCTAAAGATTCATCACCGGATTTAATAATACTTTCAAGTTGAACCATTATAGAAGTATATAAATTCATAGGTTTAGAAGCATATTCATAAAAAACCCCTTCTATTTTATATCTCACCTTGAGTAAATCCTGACCGGGTTCTAAATGTATCTCTGCGGCTTTCAGCTCAAGAGCACGAAGTATAGTAGTATAAATAAAAATACCACTGTCAAAATCCCTGGTTACTAATCTTCTGATTTCACGCTTATATTCAAGTGATTTAATCCCCTCTATATCACTGTGTTGAATCTCATGCTGGGGTTCTTCTTTAAATATCTGACGAATTATGGATAAAATATTACTGGAAGAGCTTAAAGATATGGAGACATTACAACCGGTAATACTTTTAATAGTTTCGACAGCCTGATTATCAGTAGGATCTGCCATTACAAGAGTAAGTTCCTTATCTATCCTGGCTATAGGTATCATCTGATAAAACTCTAATACCTCTCTTGGAACACTTCTGGCAATAGCAATATCGATCATATGTATATTTAAATGTACATAGGAAATATCAAACTGATTACTGAGAGCCCAGTTTATATCATCTTCAGTAACATAACCTAATTGAACTAAAGTTCTCCCAAGACGGGTTTTAAATTCTTTTTGAGCTTCCAGAGCAGTCTCGAGTTGCTCCTGGGTTATAAGCCCGTATTTAACTAAAATATCTCCAAGTTTCATCTTTTTAAGAGTATCTGTATTGCTCATAAAAATTTAAAAACCTATTTCCTCCTTTTCTTTTAGCCGAGCCAGGGCATGTTGAAGAAAACACTCTGTATCTTTCCATAAACCATTGTTATCTATAATCAAATGAGCATATTTTTTCTTTTCTTCCAATGGCATCTGCGCTCTTATTCTCTTTTTTGCATCATCAAAACTCAATTTATCTCTATCCATTAAACGGATGATCCGAGTTTCTTCATTAACGCTTACCAGCCAGACCTGATCTACCATATCAAAGAGGCCAGCTTCTATAAGTAAAGGCGCATCCAGAATATTTATAGTTTCAGCATCTTCATAAGAAATCCTCTTTTTAATTTCCTTTATAATCTCCGGGTGAGTAATATTATTAAGATAGGCTAATTCCTCATAATTACTGAAAACTATTGAACCAAGTTTAAAACGGTCTACGGTACCATCCAATTTTAATATTTCTTTACCCCATTTATTTACAATTTGTTCCCATGCAGGCTTATAAGGTAATACTATCTCTCTTGCTATCTCGTCTGCATCTATAATTACTGCTCCACAGGATTTTAAAAAAGCAGAAACTTTGCTTTTTCCACTGGCTATACCCCCGGTAAGGCCTATAAGCAACAATAATCCTCCTTAATATTATGTTGATTCTTTCTTGTTATTTATAGCTAGAAGATCTCCAATAGTAACACTTTCACTTCCCTGTCGAGTTTGATATGAAGAGTATTCTTTATTCAATTTATCCTGTTTTGCCTGTTTAATACTCAGAGTCATCCTGCGCTGTACCGGCTTAACATCCAGAACCTTTACAGGCACTTTAGAACCTACAGTAAATAATTCGGAAAGTTTTGCATTTCTATCCTCTGTTACTTCAAAGAGAGGTACGAGGCCTTCAATTCCCGGCTCAAGCTGGATAAAAATGTAATTTTTAGCTATTTTAGTTATCTCCCCTTCCAGTATATCTCCCATATGATAATCCTGGATCCTAATTTGCCAGGGATCAGGTTGAGCCTGCTTAAGACTCAGAGATATTCTTTCTTTCTTTTTATTAATCGCAAGGATCATAATTTCAACATCATCCCCGACATTAACTACTTCTGACGGATGTTTTACTCTGCTCCAGGAAAGCTCAGAAATATGCACAAGACCATCTACACCACCCAGATTAACAAAGACACCGAAATTTGTAACTCTTGCAACACTACCTTTACGTATCTGACCTTCCTTAAGTTCATTAAGAGTTTTTTCTTTTCTATTAACACCTTCTTCCTGAAGGACTTTTTTCTGAGATAAAACTACTTTACGCCTGCTCCGATCAAGTTCAAGAACTTTCAACCTTAAGGGTTCACCTACAAAATCTTCAAGGTTTCTTACCGGTTTCAGTCTTATCTGAGATGCAGGGACAAATCCTCTTAAACCCAGGTCAACTATTAAACCACCTTTTACCTGCTCAACAACTGTTGCCGTAATAACTGTTTGATTTTCAAAAGCCTGGGTAACCCTCCGCCAGGCATCTTCAAGATCAGCTCTCTTTTTAGATAAAATAAGTTTTCCTTCCTCATCTTCCACACCAAGGACATATACAGATACGCTTTCTCCAACCTTAACTACCTCTTCAGGAGTATTGAAAGGTCGATAAGAAATCTGATCTTTCGGGATAAATCCATCTGTCTTATAGCCAACAGACACAAAAACTCCCTCATTATCAACCCTGACAACTTCTCCTTCAATTACAGCTCCTTCGGAAATCTCTGTAAAGGTTTTATCATACATTTCCTCCATAGTTTCCTTCTGGTCCTTTTCCTGTTTCTTATCTTCCTGTTCAAGCTCAGTAATAATTTTAGAGACTTCTTTATCAACTTCTTCTACAACGCCAGAAACTTCCTTTTCAATTCCCTCTCCATCCGATTTTTTTACCAATTGCTCATCTACAGGTTTACCTGCAGAATCTGTAGTCTTTTTTGTATTCAAAATATGCTCCACTCTAGTAGCACTCCCTTCAAGTATTAACAATCGAGTTGGTTTAGAATATTTAGTATTTAAAAATCCTAAACATTAACATCATCCAACAATTAAAATCTATTATCCTTACTTAAATTAAAACCCCCTTTCCGGATTATATTAATAAATAAATTATATACAATTTCTCAAAAATAGCAAGCTATTTTTGAGGAATAGAAAAGCTCTTACTTTTTTATAAAACCTGAAAACTCTCCATATGGTACCAATCAATTCCTTTTTTAAATTCTACTATAAGAGGAACTCCAAGTTTACAGGCTTTTTCCATATGAGTTTTCACAATCCTACAGACTGTATCGAATTCTCCCGGAAAAATATCAAAAATAAGTTCATCATGAACCTGAAGTACCATACCAGTCTTAAGCTTTCTATCATCTATCTCCCTGTCAATTTGAATCATAGCCAGTTTTATTATATCTGCTGCACTGCCCTGAATAGGGGCATTTACTGCTATTCTTTCCTCACCTTTCCTGATATTCATGTTCCTGTCAGAAATTCTATTAAGATGCCTTTTTCTACCTGAAATAGTAGTAACATAACCATTTTTTCTGGCTTCCAGTATAACTCTGTCAATATAGTCTTTAACACCGGGAAATTTAAAAAAATAACTTTCTATATATTTTTTAGCTTCTTTTCTATCGATGCCAAGATTACGGGAAAGACCAAAATCACTTATACCATATAATATACCAAAATTTACCGTCTTGGCTATACGCCTCATAGAAGAATCTATTACGGCATCAGAAGGCAGTTCAAATATATCCCTGGCAGTTTCACTGTGAATATCTCTACCGTCCTGAAAAGCTTTTATAAGTCTCTCAGAATCTGAATAATGAGCGAGAATTCTGAGTTCTATCTGAGAATAATCGGTAGCAAAAAGGATATTTTCTTCAGATGAAGGTTTAAAGGCTTTCCTGATTAATTTACCGAATTCAGTCCTTACGGGTATATTCTGCAGATTCGGATTACTGCTGCTGAGCCTCCCTGTAGAGGTTATCATCTGATTAAAACTCGTATGTAATTTACCTGTAAAAGTGTCAATTAATCCAGGTAATACATCCAGATAAGTCGTTTTTAATTTATTTATTTCTCTGTAATCCAGAACAAGGGAAACAATCCTGTAGTGATCTTTTAAAGGTTCAAGGACATTTGAAGACGTAGAATAGCCTGTTTTTGTCTTACTTCCTCCGGGAAGTTTAAGTTTCTCAAAAAGAATCTCTCCAAGTTGCTTTGGAGAATTAATATTAAAATTCTCTCCAGAAAGCCGGTAAATCTCGTCACTCAGAACCTCAAGTTCTTCTCCTGCCCTTAAAGAAAGGTCTTTGAGAATATCCGTATCCAGAGAAATACCTCTCATTTCCATTTTAGCAAGTACAGAAATAAGGGGCATTTCTATGTCTCTGAATAAAGAAAGAAGATTTTCTTCCTCTAACTTTCTTTCTAAAACTTCTGAAAGCTTTTTTGAAAGAACAGTTATTCTTCCAGCACATTCTGCCTGTTTATCTATGGAAAGTTCCTCCAGGGACAGGGCATATTTTCCCTTACCGAGGATCTCCTCCCAGTCGGGAATATTTAGTGATAAATATCTGGAAGTTATATAGGATAATGAAGGAAAAGGTCTTTCAGAATCCAGAAGAAAGGCAGCAAGCTGAACATCAAAGGTAAGTCCACCGAGTTTTATTCCATAACCAAACAGTTGAATATAAAGTGTTTTAAGATCAAATCCAATCTTTGGTAAATGCTTATCTTCCAGAAATGGTTTAAGTGTCTGTAATACATATTCAATGTCAGGATAAGTTTCCTCTGTTTCTTTTATTTTCTCAAATAACATACCCTGAGATATCTTTTCAGTAAACTTCCTGTAAGGAAATGGAATATAATGAGTATTTTTTTCAGTCCTTATTCCAATACCCAGAAGAGGTTTAAATAAGGATGGACCCTTATAAGAAAAAGAAGTCAGGCTTATCCAGGAAACTTCTTTAAGATCTTCCAGAAGATTCAGTAATATATCTCTGGATTTTACTAAAACCGTATTATAATCAGCTTCTTCTTTTTGTGGTCTATTAAGTCCGTATTTTAACATAAACGACTTGAATTCCAATTCCTCAAAAAACGCAGAAAGTTTATCAGAGTCAGGTTCAGTAAGGAGACAGTCCTTCCAGTTTACAGAAAAATTCAGATCAGAATAAAGTCTTACAAGTTTTTGACTATCCCATGCCTTCTGTTCATGTTCCTTCATAATTCTTCTGACTTTATCTGATTTTATTTTATCAAGATTTAAATATATATTTTCAAGACTACCAAATTCCTGAAGAAGTTTTGTAGCAGTAACCTTTCCTATTCCTGGAACACCGGCAATATTATCTGAAGTGTCTCCCTGTAATGCTTTCAGATCTATAAGCTGTAAAGGGGAAAGTCCATAACGATCACAGACAGCTTTCTCATCATATCTCTGTAAAATTTTTGCACTTCTATCGGGATAAAGAACTGTAGTAGAAGGAGAAACAAGTTGAAAAAGATCTGTATCACCGGAAAGAATATAAATCTTTGCCCCTTCCTTCTCCGCTTTTTTACAGAGAGTGGCAATACAATCATCGGCTTCATAACCCGATTCTTCATAAACAGGTATACGAAGGGCCTCAACAAATCTCAAAATCAGAGGTATCTGGTCCTTTAAATCATCAGGGGCTTCTTCTCTCTGACCTTTATATGCTTCAAACTGTTCAAGTCTCACTGTGGGAGCTGACAGATCAAAACTTATAGCAACATAATCAGGCTTCTCCTGATCTATAGCATTTGTAAGAAGATTAATAAAACCAAAGACTGACCATGTTTTTATGCCGGTAGAAGTAGTCATACCTGTCGACTGAAGTGCATAATAAGCCCTGTATATAAGGCCATGTCCATCTATAAGGAGAAGTTTCTTATCTTTAAGCAATCAGGTATTCCTCTGTTCAATAAAATAATTAAGAGAATTTTAGACTTCTACATATGAAGTTAAAAACCTTCCCTCTGTTAAAATTTTATCAGGATTCTCCTTAACTAACTTTCTTTCCAATAATATCCAGCTTTCCTGACCTTTTCTTGTAGCTCCAGGAATAACATCAAAAGCTATAGGATCTATCATTGAAGAAAATAGTCCTTTTCTATCCTCAGTATCTCCGGGAAGTTTTTCCTTTGATTCTGTAAGCAACATAAAATTCTCCTTCAATAACATATTAAAATCCTTATAATATTAATATATTACTTTTTTTGACAAAACAAGATGATTATGTTAAATTTTTATAAATTAACATTAAAAAAAAATAATAGATTGAAAGTCAGAAATAAATATGGAATTTACTAAAATGCACGGTCTTGGTAATGATTTCATCATTATAACAGCAACAGAAGCAGAAAAAATAAATTCTTTCAGCCACTTTTCTCTTAAAGCCTGTAACAGGCATTTCGGAATAGGGGCAGATGGAGTTATCTTTGTGTTGACTTCGGAAAAAGAAAGAGTAAAAATTCGTATCTTTAATTCTGACGGAACCGAAGCAGAAATGTGTGGAAACGGTATAAGATGTCTTGCCAGATTCGTTTATGAAAAAGGTATAGTAAAAGAGAAAAAATTTCCTGTAGAGACTCTTGCAGGCATTATAATACCTGAAATTATAAAAGAAAAAGACAGAATAAAATCAATTCGTGTGGATATGGGTGAACCTTCTTTTGATCCTGAAAAAATACCTGTAAATATCAGTAATCCCCTCTCTCACCCGATACAGGTTGGAGAAAAAATCTTTCTTTTTACTGCATTATCAACAGGTCCCCCTCATACAGTAATCTTTGAAATACCGGAAGACTGGGAAAAGCTCGGAAAAGAAATAGAAAAACACATATTTTTCCCCGGAAAAACGAATGTAGACTTTGTAAATATCCTGAATAAAGAAGAAGCCATAGTTAAAGTCTGGGAAAGAGGTGCAGGAGCAACACTTGCCTGCGGCACAGGTGCCTGTGCCGTAACTGCCGCAGGTGTAATGAATAAATTACTGGAAAGAAAGGTAAAAATTCATCTTCCCGGGGGAACTCTTTTTATTGAATGGTCAGCAAAAAACAATCACCTATATATGGAAGGATCTGCAGAAGAAGTGTTCCGCGGTGAAATTCCCGATGGAATAATTTGACAGGTGAGAAAGGTTATAAAATAAATGCTAATTGCTATAATGAGTGACAGTCATAATAACAGAGATAAACTCAGAAAAGCTATAGAATTAATTAATGAACAAAAGTGTAAAATTTTAATACACTGCGGAGATTTTACCTCTCCTTCTATATTATATGAATTTAAAGATTTTTCCGGGAAAGTCTACGGGGTATTCGGAAATATAGATACAGAAATAGGAAGAATGCAAAAACTGACTTCTACAGAAATTAATAATCTCCAGTTTATGGGTACAGAAGGAACCATTGTAATAGAAGAGAAAAGAATAGCTTTTACACATTATCCGGAAATTGCCAGAATGATGGCACGAGAAGGGAATTATCATATTGTTTTTTATGGTCATACCCACAGATATAATGTGAATAAAATTTCCCATAAGACACTTCTAATTAATCCCGGGGAAATAAGCGGACGCTACGGTAAAAGCAGTTTTATATTTTATAATCTTTCTACAGAAGAAATAAAAAAGATAGATCTATAAAAAATAATTACAGGCAGGTTAAAAAACTTGTAATTAAATATATAAGTGTGGTATAATTCAAGAAAAAATCTCTCAAGAAGGGACTGAATCTTTTATGGATTTTTATAAAAAAATAAAAGAAATTTTATTTGAAAAGGATTTAATGGCTTTCATAAAGAGAGAAACTTCAAATAAAACTGATGAAGAGAGAGAAGATGTATTCGCCGGTGCATGGATAGAGAATAATGTTTCTAACTGGTCTATTTTCAAATCTGAACAATCTGATGATGCATCTAAAATCTTAACAATCAAAGAAGAAAAAAATATCGATCCCAAAGATCTTTTAAACTTTCTCGGGACAAAGTCTTTGGAAGAAAAATCTCCAATAACAGAAGGTAATGCCATATTAGATGACATTGCAATAACAGATAAATCTAAAACTGCAGGCAGAAAAATAAAAGTTTTTTTCGTTGAAGATAATAAAACAGTTCAGCTGGCTATTAAGACATTGCTAAATGCTTATAGTGAGGTTAAACTTACAGGTTCTGCTTCAAATGGGCAAGAAGCTATTGATAAAATAAAAAGTATGTCTTCTCAACCGGATGTTATTTTAATGGATATTGCCATGCCCCGGATGAATGGAATAGAAGCAACAAAAGAAATTTTAAAATTCTATCCTTCTATAAAGATTATCATGTTAACAGCCTATGGAACAAAGCAATATATAATTGATGCCTTTGGAGCAGGTGCCATAGGATATATAAGAAAAGATGGAGGACTGAACCTTATAAGAGAAGCTATCAATCAGGCGGCAAGTGGCGGAGTTATGCCTTTACAGGATGAAGTGGCAGTACATCTTTTAGAAGGTGTAAAATCGCCAACTGAAAAAACAGAAGATGATGATGAAATTGTACTTATGGATGCTCCGGAGGAAGAGTCTCCAGCAGAAGAAATAGAAATGACAGAGGAAGAATTTATTGAAGAACTTAAAGAGGAGTTACTGGAAGAAATACTGTCTATGGAAAAAAATGATATGTATGAAGAAAATTTAACAAAACTTCTTAAAACTGAAACTATTAAAGAACTCGCCCAGAAATTCATACTTCAGTTTTCTGAAGATACCTTTCCAGAAGAGTCTACAAAAAAATCTCTTATTGAAAAGCTGGAAGGGGCCTTACAATCATCTTTAGAAGAAGAATTATTAAAATTAAAGAAAACCTCCTGAGAAAATGATTATATGTCCTATATGTAATTATGAAAATAGAATAAATGCAAAATTCTGCAGAATTTGTGGAGGAAAACTCTATTCTGCTTTTATATGTCCGGGATGTAATAAAAATAATCCTTCCAGTGAAAAGTATTGCAGTTGTGGAGTTAAACTGCAGACAACCAGATCCAGAAGCTTTATAACAAACCTCTTAGATTCTTCAGAAGACAGAGAAAGTAATAGTAATGAATTAGAAATCATAGACACTTTTAATCTGGTGAAGATTCTGAAGGAAATCTTTAATACTGATATGGAAACTATAAAGAATATAATAAGTTATCAGAATTATATATTTGAGAAATCAGAGAAAGGTCTGGCAATAATAGAAGAAGTTACTGAAAGATTTGTTACTGTAAATACTCAATTTGAAAAAATTACAGGATGTACGAGAGACATTTTAACTGGAGAAACTCTTACATCTCTACTTGCCAGGCTTAATTCCAGAAATAAACCATATGATATAAGCTTACTGAATAATAAGTTCTGGATTACTAACAGTGAAGGCAAAAGATTTCTTGCCAGACTTACAAAGGATAACAATTTATTAAAAAATAACCTTTTACTATTTGCAATGGAAGACATAGAAAGTAATCTTAAAAAAAAGAAAGCCATGAAAAAGGCCAGATCGGCCACTAAAAATCTCTATCTCATTACTAAAATTGCTGAAGATATAAATCGTTCCCTCGATATAGCAGTAATTTTAAACAATACCCTTGATAAAATTATGGCAGCCATATCAACTGATGTAGCTTTAATAATGTTTATAAGCAATGATAAAACTCTCATACCCATAGCATCCAGAGGTATCTCTGAAAAACTACTGGAGGATTTGAAAGAACATACTCTGAAATCTGATACAGGAAGCAGTGCAAGGGCTCTTTCTCTCGGTAAAACAGTTGATGCTAAAGGTGTAAAATTTTTTTCCAGTAATAAAAGACTGTCCTATGAAAAAGTGAAAAGTAAAACTCTTTCTGGCACACTTGCATTAAAAGAAAATCTACTATCTATGTTAATTGTTCCTTTAAAATATAGAAATGAAGTTATCGGCATAATAAGTCTGGGAAGTAGAAAGAAAGATAGTTTTACCGAAAAGGATCAGGACTTACTCGATTCCATAGCCAATCATATAGCTATAGCCATTAGAAATTCCAGACTCTACACACAGACTAAAGAACAATTAAAAGAATTAGAAGAAAAAAATAAGAGACTCAGGGAACTGGAACAGATGAAAGAGAAATTAACAAGAATGATTGTCCATGATTTAAAAAGTCCTCTGGCCAGTATAATGGCATATGCTGACTATGTTAAGTCACAAAAGGGTATTTCAAGAAGCAAACTGATGAATTTTTTTAATGCCATTCATTCATCCACACAGGATACTTTAAGAATGGTACTGAACTTACTCGATATTAGTAAAATGGAAAATGAAATATTCAATATTGGACTGAGTCAGGTAAGCCTTGAAGAAATTACGGATAAGGTCATAAATGATCTGGAAATAAAATGGATAACAAAACACATTCAGATTATAAAATCTATTCCAGAGAAATTACCTGATATAACAGGAGATAAGAATATACTCTATAGAGTAATTACAAATATAATGGATAATGCAATTAAATACTCTAATCCTGAAGATAAAATTAAAATAGAAATCACATCAGCTGAAGATAAAGTAAAATTCTGTATCGCCGATAAAGGGAAAGGAATACCAGATGAATACAGGGAAAAGATATTTGAAAGCTTTTTTACTATAGAAACAGGAAATGAAGTAATTACGACTTCCTCTGGTATAGGACTGAGTTTTTGTAAACTTGCCATAGAAGCCCATGGCGGGAAAATCTGGGTAGAAGAAAATATACCGTCTGGTAGCAAATTTTATTTTAATTTAAAAATCAAATGAGCCTTTAGCTATCAGCAGTCAGCTTTTATTTAATATGAAAGATAATTTAGCTGAAGGTTTATAATCATATGAAAAAAACTATTTTATTTATACTTATATCAGTATTTATATTCTTAATTTCTTTCCTTCATCTCAAAGCCTCTGAATATGAGTGTAAAACACTATCTACCGAATGGTCGCCCAAAGGAGTTATCATATCCCCCGATGACAAATGTGCCTGTGTAATGAATCTGGAATCCTGTTCTGTAACAGTATATGATACAACAACACTAAAACTGATTTATACCATATATTTTCCTCAAACCTATGGACTTGGATGGGACTATAATACAGAAGCAAATATATCTTCCGTAGCACAGAAGCCTGTAGAAGGAGCTTTTACCGGTGAAGGACGTTATTTATGGATAACTTTTCATAATGACTCTTCAGTTGTAGTATTTGATACAGAAGAAAATAGATTTGATTATCTCATATACAGAGATACAATAAAAGCACAAATTAAATATCCAGATGGAACAATCTATTATAAATCACTCATAAGAATCCCTGTAGAAAGGACTCCAAAGGTAATCGCTGTATCACCTGATGAAAAAATTGTAGCTGTTTCTAACTGGCACAGTCTATCTGTATCAATTATAGATGCAAAAAAATTTACAGTCATCAACACCATACCTGTCAGTCAGATTCCCAGGGGAATGGTTTTTAACCGTAAAGGATCATTCCTTTATGTGGCTATAATGTACGGCAATTACCTGGAGATTATAGATACAAAGAACTGGAAAATAAAAGGTAGAATAGAAGGAGTGGGTTCTGCTCCAAGAGATCTTATTATAGATAAAGAAGGTAGATATATATACTGTTCTGCAAACGGAAGCTATATTGTCTCAAAAATAGATACTTCGAAAAATAAGGTTGTATCTTATGTCAACGTAGGAGGAGGTCCCAGGACAATCGAATTCAGCCATGATGAAAAGTTAATTTATGTTTGCTGTTATAAAGCAAATAGATTATATGTCATAGACGTTAAAAACTTTAAAGTAATAGATGTTTTAACTACAGGAGAAGATCCTGTTGGTGTTGATGTATGCCTATCAGGGGATGTATGGGTTACAAACCAGGGAGATGGATCTATAAGTGTTTTTCAAAAAACAACAAATACTAACAGTAGTTTTACCCTTTTTTATAAATCACAGAATAAGGCATTCTTAGGAATCCAGTAAACAGAGTAAAAATTTCTAAATTCTGACTTTTGTATCGTGCATATTTTTTTAATCAAAAATTAATCCTTTCTTTTTCTACCACCAGTGGCCTTTTTAATACCTGAGTATGTATTGAACCTATATACTCACCCAGTATACCCGTAAAAAATAACTGAACAGAGGAAAAGAAAAAAATACCTATTATAACAGGTGCTATTCCAACCTGAAAATTTTGCCAGACAAGAAGTTTGTATACTAAATATACTATTCCTATAATAAAACTAACGATAGACATAATAAATCCGGACATAGTAGCCAGTCGTAATGGTACCTTCGAATGATTGGTTATACCTAACATTGCAAAATCATATAAAGTATAAAAATTATTTTTAGTAATTCCTTTTTGTCTTCGAGGTTGTGTATATTCTATCTCAAATCTTTCAAAACCCATATCACATATAAGTCCTCTTATATATGGATAGGGATCATTTATCTCTTTTAAAATTTCAATTACTCTTTTATCATATAAACCAAAACCTGTAAAATTTTTAATCAATTCTATATCAGACAAATTACTGATAAGATTATAATAAAGCTTTCTGATGGCAAACATTAAAGGAGATTCTTTACTTTTCTTTTTAACTGCTACAACCAGTTTATATCCCTCTTCCCACTTTTTTATGAACTCAGGGATCATTGATGGAGGATCCTGTAAATCAGCGACGATATAAATAATTGCATCTCCTTTAGTTTGAAGTAAAGCATAATATGGAGATCTAAGATGTCCAAAATTTCTGGTATTTACAATTATTTTAACATGTTTATCTTTTTTTGCTATTTCTTTTAATATTGAAACAGTTTTATCCTTAGAAGCATTATCTATAAAAATATGTTCATATTCATAGTTTCTTAATCCATCAAAAATTTCCTTTACCTGCCTGTAAATTTCTTCTACATTTCCTTCTTCATTATAACAGGGAGTAACTAAACTTATAAGTTTCATTCATTATCATCTCCTGGTTTTACAGACTCTCAACTGGTAATATCATTTTTTGCTTCAATCTCAGCAAGAATCCCCAGTCCTGAAAAAAAATCTTTTAATTTTTGTTTCCTTTTTATTAAATCCTCTTTAGTAAAAAATTCCGTAGCGTAAAGAGGTGTATTTAAGTCATCCATATCTATACTAAAATTACTATCAATAATACCCTCCTTAATTAAATATTCATATAGTTTTGTTCCTGGAAATGGTATTGCAAAAGAAACAACAATACTGGTAAGAGGAAGAGACGTAATAAAATTAAAGGATTCATTATAATTTTTCTCATCTTCTTCCGGCATTCCTACTATTACAAAACCAACTACAGGAATATCTGCTTTTTTAAAACATCTTACGGCATTCCGAATCTCATTATTTGATATTTGTTTATTCATAATCTTTCTTCTTATATATTCACTTCCGCTTTCAATTGCAATACATACATTCGCGCAGCCGGATTGTTTCATTAAAGAGACCATTTCATCATCAATAAATTTTACAGAAATTCCATTCGGCGTATTCCATCTGAATTTATAACCTTTTTTTATTATTCTTTCACATATTATTTTTATTCTATCTATATTAAAAGTAAAGTTATCATCCATAATAAATATATGTTCTGCTCTGTATTTGTTCACTATTTCATCGATTTCCTCTATAACATTATCTGCTGTTCTTGGTCTCCAGTGAGTCCCCTGAACCAACCACATATTACAGAAACTACAGCGGTTTGGACAGGATCGGCTGGTTAAAAGAGATAATGCAGGTTTATTACCAAGACCATAGAGTCTTTTAATTTTACTCCCTTCCATATATGGTTTTATATCAATCATATCTCTTCCGGGAAAAGGCAGGAGATCCAGATTATTTATAAATTTACTTTTTTTATTCTGCAGAATTTCTTGAGCAGTTCTATAAATTAATCCATCAATAGAAGTAATATTTGCATTTTTTCCACTCAGATATTCTAAAAGTTCTAAAAATGATATTTCTCCTTCCCCAATCAGAGCGTAATCAATTTCATCACATTCAACAAGTGCTTTTTCGTTAAAGACAGATACAAACAATCCTCCTATAACTACTGTAATATGAGGATCAATTTTTTTTACGATTTTAGCAATATTATAAGATTCTTTTGAAGCAAAGGAATAATGGCAGGATATTCCTACACAGTCAGGGTGAAAATTCTTTATCTTATTATACATATCCTCATCGCCGGTTCCATAATAATATAAGCCACTCTTTTCCTTTATAGGATTAACCATAGTGGGATCATAAATAGATACCTCATATCCCGCTTTGAAAATGCTGGATGCCAGATATTCCAGACCGAGTAATTCACTTCTATGAACAGTCATATCAGGAAATCTGTAGGGAGAATTTATTAATAGAACACGCATTATTATCACATCTTTCTATTTATCAAAGAGTAAGAGATCTTTATCAATCAAATTTAAATTATTCTGATACCATGTATATAATTGAGTTATTGCATAATCCATAGAGGTAAATTTTATATAAGGTAATTCTTTACGAAATCTTGCATTATCACCGCTGTATTCTATAGCAAAACCTGGCCTGGCGACTATTACGGGTAAATTTTTTTTTGCTATTGCTTTTACCTTTTCGGTAATTGTATAGAAATCTATAGATGTATCAGGTGTAATATTATAAAACTTATATAGGGGTTTATTCTGAATAAAATAATCAATTACCGGAATAAGATCATCAATATAAAGATAATCAAATATTCTGTTCTGTCTCATTGTAATAGGTAAATCATAAATTACCTTGCAGATAGCATTGGAGATAAACCTGATTTCCCAGTCTTCATATTTTCCGAATACACCAAATAAACGAAGATTATAAATATTATGAATATGTTCTGTATATTTAGACATAATATATTTGGAAAATCCATATTCGTCTACAGGAACATACGTGTCAAAAAACTCCTCCGGCATTTTCGGCTTATAATAACGTTTATCATATTCTGCACCGGAACCGAAATAAATCATTTTTCCATAATATTTATTGCATCTCCCTATATTAAAAAACATTCTCAGATTATTAGACATTACCTGTTTAATATCTTTCCCGGAATTCCTTGTGGCATTCCATGTAGCGCTGTGTATAATTATATCAAAATTATGTTTTTTCAGATATTCCTTTACCTGTTCTTCCTTCAATAAATCAAGTTCCGAACTTGACGGACCATAAATGATATATTTATTACATAAATTTTCTTTTAAATTCCTTCCTATAAATCCTGAAGAACCGGTAATTAAAACTTTCATACTTACTCCACATCAATCAATAAGTCTAAAACTTCTTTTACTGTTTTTGTCTGGCTATTCCATGGTTTTGGCATTAAAATACCTTTTATCCCATAACTGTCGGCAGATTTTATATTGGTTTCATTATCATCAATAAGTATATTTACTTTCCCCAGCCAGTTTAAATATTCTCCTTTACTATAATCATATAACGGCAGATCTTCTTCTCTTTTCGAAGGTACCAAATGAAATGTTCTGATCCAGTTACCAAAATATTTAAATAACCAGAAAGCAGACACATGGGCACAGCTTAATGGAACAGATGTAAGTGCCATATGTCTGAATCTATCTCCATATTTTAAAAACCATTCCAGTATTTCCGGCACAGGAACCACATCATGGAGATATCTTTTCAATCTGAATCTATCAAGACTTTTTAAATAATCTTCTTTCTTCACCCCGAGAAGTTTGTAAGGAGGATTTTCTTTAAGATCTGCATAAGTGAGATTACATTCAGGATATTCCTTTAACCACTGATTTTCAAACCATAAACCCATAAGATCATTCAGAACATCATCTATATCCCATGCTATCATTATCATGCAGGCATTGACCTGCTTTCTTTCAATGGTGGTACAATCATATTTGCAAAAAACTCTTCCCTTGTAAGAAAAGGCCACATGTCTTCCATTGGCAAAGTAATCATAGTTCCATCGGGAGATATATAAGATTTCACCCTTGGAGCTGTTAGCTGTTCCGGTGATACCTTTACCTCACATATAACAGGGCCTTCTGTTTCCAATACTCTTTTTACTTTATCATAAATATTACTGTGATTAACTATTTTCTCAGTTTTTATATTGTAAGCTTCTCCTATTTTGCATATATCGGGTAAAGTAAGTCCGCTGGATTTTTCACTCCCTGTATAATATCCCTGAAAATAATTTCTCTGAGTTGCCATTATGGAAGCATAACCGCCATTATTAATGACAAAAAATTTAACAGGAAGAGCAAGTCTTCTTACAGTTTCCAGTTCCTGAATATTTAATTGAAAACCTCCGTCTCCATTCAGACAGATAGTACGTTTTCTGCCACTGGCAATACATGCACCTATAGTTGCAGGTAATCCAAATCCCATAGCACCAAGGCCGGGTGTGAACTGGATTCTCTGTCCATATTTTACCCTGAAAGACTGCATAAATATCTCAACGGCAGAGCCGGAACTTCCCGGAACAATAACATCGCACTGTTCAAGTAGTTCTGATAATACATCTATAAGAACATACAGATTTACGTCTTCTTTCTGTTCTCTGTATTCCGGTAAGATAAGAGGATATTTTTCTTTCCATTCCTTACAGGTTTTTAGCCATTCTCCCCTGCTGCCATGAATTAGATCTGCTTTCCTCAGTAATTCTTTAATGAATATTTTTACATCAGATCTAATAGATACTTCTACCGGCATCTGTAATTTTTTTATTTCTCCTTCATCTATGTCAATAATGACTTTTCTGGCACCCCTGGCAAAAGCTTTGTGATTATAGGCTGTCTGACCAAAATCAAGCCTGGCTCCCATAGATATAAACAGGTCAGAATTCTGCTGGGCAAAATTTGCTCCTCTCTGACCTATAGCTCCGGGTCTTCCTGCAAAGAGTGGATGACCATCATCTATAAGATCGATACTTTTCCATGTAGTAAGCACGGGGATCTGCAGTAATTCTACAAGACGATAAAAGTCTTCCTGTGCATTTGCCAGACGAATTCCATTACCGACTAATATTACAGGTCTTACCGAGTTATTTAATAATTCGATTATTTTATAAATTTTTTCCTCTATTAAAGTATTATTTCCCTGAAAATCCTGATTAAATCCGGGAAGTTCACTTTCATCAATCATACTGGCCTGTATATCAAGAGGTATATCGATCCATACCGGCCCCGGTCTTCCAGTTCTTGCATAATAAAGACCTTTCTCAAGATGATATCTTATTGTTTTTTCATCAGTAACAGTTACAGCATACTTTGTAATTGGTTTTACCATTGATATTATATCAACTTCCTGAACTCCCATTTGCCTTACACCTTTATCTCTCATAAGATCAGAAGTTTTAACCTGACCTGAGATGAACATACATGGGGTGGAATCTATCCAGGCACCTGCCAACCCGGTAATAGCATTTGTACCTCCCGGACCGGTTGTAACAAGAGCTACTCCAAGATTATTTGTATATTGTCCGTAAGCTTCTGCTGCAATTGCGCAGGCCTGTTCATGTAAATTACATATATATTCAACTTGATTGCACCTGCCAATAGAATCAATTAGATGCATACAGCCACCTCCGGCAAGCATAAATATATGCTTTACCCCTGTTTTTGCAATAAAATTCATAACATAATCCGAGAGTTTAATCATTCTTTAAGAAATCCCTTACAAAATATCTTTTGTCAGATAAACTTCAGTCTTTCTATCTCTATTTTCCATAATTTTTACATCATCGTAAAAAGAATCATCTAAATAGTGAGTAGTAGATATTTCTTCAAAGACCACACCTTTATCAGTAGTGAAACTGTGTGGCATATTTCTTTCAACAAGGATCATATCCCCCCGTCCATAGGTTTTTATATTACCCCCTAAATCAATAGAAAGATCTCCATATATTACATTAAATGTTTCTTCTTTTAATTTGTGAAAATGTCCGGGATGTTTCTGGCCGGGAAGTAATACAATGATTTTCTTACAGTATTCTCTATTTATACAATCAATAATAGTTGCCCCGTATTCTATGAATCTTTCAATTCCATAATGATGGGATAATTCAGATTTAGTATTATAAGGCACTACTGTTTTGCTTTTCTTAAGTAATTCTATAACTTCTGATATATAGGAATGAACAATCTCTCTTGTATCATTTGTAGAAACATCTTTCTCCATAACAGGTTTATTTGTCTCTATATCTGTACTGGCATAATAATATTTATATTTTGAAGCATCATTTGCCTGAATCTGCCCCGGTATACTCGGGATTGCATAAAAAATATTGTCAGTCCCTATTAATTCTCCTTTTTTTATATCTTTTCTCGCAAAAATTCCTCTCCTGAGGGCTTTTAAATCATTTATCTCTTTTTCAGTAAATTTGTATCTCTCATCTTTGATACCACACATGTGAAAGGCTTCTTTTGCAGAGTTTAACCATTCATACACCTGTGCCGGTGTTGCCGAATAAGCATTCAATGTAATCTCATCTGTATTTATTCCTATATGTTTTTCAAATATTACTGCTCCTTTTGCAATAGCTATTTTGATAGACGTATAATCGGTAGGTTCTTCGTGCGTTGAGTAACCTACCTTTATATCTTTATATCTGTTTTTGAATAAATCAATTTGATTTAACTGCAGATTTCCCGGTTTTGTAGGATATTCAGCTACACAATGCATAAGAGATATTTCCCTGTTTCTATTTTTAAAAAAATTCACTACCCTGTCTATATCTTCAAGTTCTATACCTGCCGTAGAGGCTATAACAGGTTTATCGGTTTTTACAATTCTTTCCAGTAATGGCCAGTCATTAAAGGAACAACTGCCTATTTTAATTATATGATATTTATGTTTTTCTATTAGATCTACTGACTCCTCATCAAAAGGAGTGCAGATAGAGATAAAATTCAGTCTGTCCAATTCATCTCTGAGTATTTTGAATTCTTCTTCTTTCAATCTTGTATCGGAAAACCTTTTTACAAATTTAAAGTCTTTATTATTTTTAAATTCAGGATGAATAAAAGTATCAAGGTTTCTGTATTGAAGTTTAAAAGCAAAGTTAAAATCAAAATTTTTACTTACTTCTTTAAATTCTCTTATGATTCGCAGGCCATGTTCCACGTTTCCCTGATGATTATTTGCCATTTCAAAAATAAAGAGTGCTTTAGACTCTATCATCTTAAATACCTCCAATAATATTTAATAAACCTTCCGCAGTCAGCATATCATAGATCACTAAATTGCATATAAAACTGTTCCATGAACATCTGGCTCATGATGTCTTAAATATAATTCATAATCTGGATTAATGTCAATAACCTGCCCGGGTAAATCCCATAAATGGCAGGGAGTATGATATACGCTAACAGCCAGTTTAGGTCTATGTTTAATTATATTTTTAGCTCCTTTCAAAACCTGTGGTTCATATCCTTCCACATCTATTTTAATGGTTGTAACTGACTCATTTCTACAAAGTTCATCTAAAGATATAACCTCAATATTATCTTCACCATTTTCACTGATCATAGATGCAATATCACCACAGGAAGAAAATTTTACAATCTCTTTTTTATCTCCTGCTCCAATTTGTAATGGAATAACCCTATCTTTGTATATTTCCGGGATATTTTTAAGTAATTCCTCATAGTTTTTCTTATCTGGTTCAAGAGCAATATATTTACGAAATCTTCCTTTTGTATGCTTTAAAAATTGTTTTAATGTATCTCCATTATAAGCCCCTGTATCTATATACGTTTCTTCTTCTTCTAACTTCCAGAAATCACCTGGAAAATATTCTTCCCCGTCAATGAAAGGAAGATCTTCAACTGAAAGGGTTATTCTAAATTTCAAAATTTGTAAATATAAGTCTTTTGATAGACTATCTGATAATCTCTTATATACTTCCAAAATTTTTTCTTTCTTCTTTACAAATTCTTTTATTGATCTTTTATGACGCTCATAAGGAAAATACTCTGGATATAATATATTCAGAACATAGTAAGGTATAATTCTTTTAAACCCTGAGCTTAATAATTGATTATATATTTCTTTCACATATTGTGATGCAATGATAATCAATTCATCGTGTTTTAATTCCTGAGGTTTTATTACTGGTATATCTTCAATAATTTTTTCCCATTTATTTTTATTATTATCAGAGAAGGAGGAAATCCCTATACCCAGTTTTTTAAAGTTACGTAATAAATTTTTTCCCATATTTTCTGTGCCAAATAATACAGCGCCACTGAATGATTCTATATGAGGGATACTAAATTTTTCTTTTATTATTTTAAGATATTCTTCTTCAGAATCAGGACACATATTGTATAAATCAAAAATATCCACCATAAAAACCTCTGTAAGCTATCACCAATATCTTGTCGAGATAATATGAGAACAGTTATCTCTGAATATTACACAAAAACTAAATACCCATAAATAAACACTTAAATATATTATTTCATTAAAATAACCTGATTTTCAATATTCATACTATGAATTTCCCTGAGAATATCATCACTATATAAAGCTACACATATAATAATTTTTTCTTTATTTTTCCTGAGTATTTCTGGTGAATAAACAGGGATATCTTTTATTTTTGTCCCCTGTTTTTTCCTGTCATTATCTACAAAGAAAATTATATTACATTTGCCCAGTGAAGTATTTTCTAAAAGCCTCAATGCATATGAACCTGCACCCCACAGGATGATTTTTTCCTGAGTTCTTGCACATAAGTCTATTTCCGGCCAATGCGAATTGACTCTTGATGTTTCAATATATTTCAGAACACTCTCTCTGACATTGAAATCAGCAATAATATTCATTGATGATTTACTTTTCTCTGATTTTCTGAAAATATTATACACTGATGGATATATATTCTGGCTTGACACAATTCTTCCCTTTTTTGCAGAAATTATATGTTCAAAATTATACTGTAATATTAAATTATTCAATGAATGCTCATCAAAATGATTAATATGTTCACAATCAAAATAATAATAAGGGACTACATAGAATTCATTGTATCTTGAAGCATCAGGTACTTCTATATATAATAATCCTTTTACAGAGAGGAATGATATTATATTATTTATACCTTCTCTTAAGTCACAAATATGTTCGAGAACATGAGAAAGGATAATACACTCATATGATTGGTTTAATTTAACATTAAACAGATCACCTTCAATCGCTTCAAATCCAAGTTTTCCTATTATATAGTTAACACAGGAATTTGATGGATCCAGGCCTGTTAAATTATTATAACCTTTAGACTTTAATGCTGCAAGTAAACCACCATTTGCACATCCCACATCAAGTATAGGCGATTCTTTATCAGGAAGAAATTCACTTATATTTGAAGCAGTTTCATTTAATCTTTCAGCATCATATACTGTTAATCCACCACCTGAGGATATGAAAGTATCTTCGTATTTTGAAAATCTCTTATAGTATCTATTATAATCTTCCTGTTTTGCCTCTGTATCGGCATAGACAAAACCACATTTTTCGCATGATACTACATCATAAGACTCTGGAAGAAAATGTTCCTCAGGAATAATAAACCTCTGAGTATGTAGAATTTCGCCACCAGTGTTCAAACATACAGGACAAGGCCTTAATAGATTTTTTATCATAACAAGCTATTTTTTCCCCTTTATAACCTTATTAATAATTTCAAGCATAAAATCAATCATTTCTTCCGTTATCCCTGGATAAACCCCTATCCAGAATGTATCTTTCATTATTTTATCAGTATTGATTAATTCTCCCATAATTCTATAACCTTTTTTTTCTTTTCTCAGTTCATCAAAACACGGGTGTTTTATAAGATTTCCTGCAAAAAGCATTCTGGTTTGTATCTTATTTTTTTCCAGATATTCTATTATTTCATCTCTTGTGAAACCAGCATTTTCTTTTACTGTCAATAAAAATCCAAACCAGCTCGGGTCAGAGTTTTCTGTAGCCTCCGGCAATATGAATTTATCAGATAATCCCTTCAGTCCCTCTCTCAGTAATTTCCAATTTTTCTTTCTTGCCTCTATAAAAGAAGATAATTTCTCAAGCTGGGCACAGCCTATAGCAGCCTGGAGATCTATTAATTTCAGATTATAACCCAGATGAGAAAAAACATATTTATGATCATATCCCGAAGGTAATTCTCCAAATTGCTGAGTAAAACGTTTCTGACAGGTATTATCATAACCTGTCTTACACCAGCAATCTCTTCCCCAGTCGCGAAAAGAATCAACAAGACGTTTCAGTTTTAAATCATCAGTATATACAGCGCCACCTTCTCCCATAGTCATATGGTGGGGTGGATAAAAACTGGATGTTCCGAGATGACCTATAGTGCCCGTATATTTCCATTCTCCTTTATATAAATATCTCGAACCAAGGGAATCACAATTATCTTCTATCAACCAGAGATTATTTTTATCACAAAAATCTTTAACATACTGTAAATTAAACGGATTACCCATAGTATGGGCAAGAAATACAGCCTTTGTTTTTTCTGACAGAGCTTTATCCAGCTGATTACAATCTATATTATAAGAAGGAAAGGTTATATCTACAAAGACCGGTACGGCGCCATACTGTATTATGGGGGTTACTGTGGTTGGAAATGCCGCAGCTACAGTTATTACTTCATCACCCTTTTTTATTCTTCTATGTCGCAATTCCGGTGATGTAAGGGCCATAAAAGCAAGAAGGTTTGCCGATGAACCGGAATTTGTGAGTGAACAGTATTTAACACCAAGGAATTCAGCAAAATCATGTTCAAACTTATCTGCATATCTTTCAGCAGTGAGCCAGAAATCCAGTGATGAATCTATAAGATTTACTATCTCTTTTTCATCGAAAATTCTGCCTCCGTATGTTACGTTTTCACCGGGTATGAAGGGTTTCTTATTTTTCTTATGCTTAATCTTATAATGTTCAACTGCTTCAGATAAAACTAATTTCCTTAAGATTCCTTCTAAGAAATCTCTTTTTACTGTGCCATAGGTCTTTACATACATATCTTTATGTATCACAACAGGTCTGGACAATATAATTTTAGAAGTCACAGGTATGGAACCTGTGCTAAAATTATCCTTTTCTATAATCAATTCATTTGATAATAGTCTATCAATTCTCTGACTGGTTAAAGGTAATCCCATAAAATCTTCATAACTTAAATCTTTTATAATGAGCAAAGGTCTTAACTTACTTTGAGATAAATCAGTATATATAATCTCAGCAAGAATAACATCTCCGATATTTATTTCCATATCCTGTCTTCCTCTTCCGATTGCCACTCTTTTATTGTTCTTGCAGTAACAGTGGTTAATATCTTTTTTTCATTCGGATCATTAAGATCCCACTGAAAGGCTTCTTTATCTTTTTCATCATCAATTACGATAATATATAATTTTGCTCTTTTAACTCCCAGATCTTCCAATAACCTGATTTCTCCGTTCTCATATATAGCTTCAACAGTTTTATACATAAAGCATTTCTCCTCTCACTTCTCACTTTTCACTATTATATTCCTCTATCTGTTTCAAAGATATTTCAGTTAAATTTTTCTTACTCTTATATGCCTTTGTCCACTTAACTACTTTATCTATTGCTTCATCTAAATTCCATTCAGGATACCACATCAGGCGTTCTTTCGCTTTTGAACAATCCAGTTTAAGATAATGTGCTTCATGAGGATGAACCCCTTTATCTATCTCATAGATAGCCCCTCTTCCCCACTTTTTACAGACCTTTTGTACTATCCATTCCACAGATTTAGCATCTATGTCATCAGGACCGAAATTCCATGCTTCAGAGTATTCCGGACCATTCTTATAAAGTCTCTCTGCCAGCATCAGATATCCTTTTAATGGCTCCAGAACATACTGCCAGGGTCTTATTGAAGAAGGATTTCTTATAATTATTTTTTCTTTTTTTAATAGAGCTCTGATACAATCAGGTATTAATCTGTCTTTAGCCCAGTCTCCTCCTCCTATGACATTACCGGCTCTTGCAGTAGCAACCCCCACTTTATGAATATTATAATTTTTTTGATTGAAGAAGGAATTTCTGTAAGAAGAGGTTATAAGTTCAGAACAGGATTTACTGTTTGAATAGGGATCATATCCGCAGAGTGGTTCATCTTCTCTGTAGCCCCATAGCCATTCTTTATTTTCATAGCATTTATCAGTTGTCACATTTACGACTGATCTTACAGTTCTACAGTTTCTTACTGCTTCCAGAAGATTTATAGTTCCCATAAGATTGATTTCATATGTTTCCGCAGGATTTTTATAAGACTCTCTTACAAGAGACTGGGCAGCCATATGAATAACTATCTGTGCTTTTGAAGATATAAGAGCTTCTTTTAATTTTTCCCTGTCCCTTATATCTGAAATTATACTTTTAACCAGTTTATCTATATTACAGAGTTCGAACAAAGACGGTTCTGTAGGAGGCTTTAAAGCATAACCGGTAACATCTGCTCCAAGAGAGTAAAGCCATAAACACAGCCAGCTTCCTTTAAACCCTGTATGGCCTGTTATAAAAACTTTCTTATTTTTCCAGAATTTTTTGTCTATCATATTTCTTTACTCTCAGAATATATTATTCCCTCAAATCCGCCTCAATCCTCCCACAGAAACAGTAAAACTTTAAAAAACAATCCTTACATAAAGGATTTGTTCTGCAAAACTCTTTACCATGTCTTACAATAAGGCCATGGTATTCTTTAAAGATATTTACTTTATTCTCTTCTTCAAAAAAGGCATCCATAAAGATCTTCTGCCAGTCATCATAATCTTTTAGTTTTTCAGTTTTCTTACCCAGAATCCTGGAAAATATCCTTTTTGTATAGGAGTCAATTACAAAGATCGATAATTCTCCTGCATAAAGTAGTATAGAATCAGCCGTTTCAGGTCCTATACCCTTCAGAGAGAGCAATTCTTTTCTTAATTCATAAAAGGGCTTATTAAAAATTTTATCTAAATCTCTTTCTGAAAAATAAGCGGCAATTAATTTTAATCTCTCTGCTTTCTGATTATGATAACCGGCGCTTTTAATTAAAAGGGCAAGGGTTTCCTTATCCAAATTTTTTATTTCAGATAAAGTATTTATTTTATGTTTATTCAAATTATATAAAGCTCTTTCCACATTATTCCATGAGGTATTCTGGGTGAGTATGGCCCCTGTAATTATTTCAAATTTTTCTTTACTATTTTTCGGTGCAATTCCGAGATGTCGGGGCCAGTTCTTCTTAAAATCCGACGCATGTCCTTTTATTACCTTTATATAATTCTGCCAGTCTCTGTCATTTTTCCCGACAGACTTATTAAGTCCTGATAAAGGCCACCATCCCTGTAGTCCATATGCTGTAAAAAATTCTTTATAAATAGATATAATTTGTTTCATAGGAGATATTATAGCATAAAATAATTAAGAAGTGAGAAGTAAGAGATCATTTCACTCTTCACCTATTTATAAAATATTATGAAATAATAAAAACAGAAATCCGAAAAAAATTTAACAAAAATTTAACAAAAAATTTCATACTTTACATTTAATATATGCTATATTATAGTAAGGAATTTTCCAAGAAATAAGGAACAGTACAGATGATTAAAGGACTTAACCAGTGGAATCCATCAGATCCAGGTATAACTCCGTTAAAAGCCAGGGAGGAGAAAAAGTCTTCTGCCCCGGGTGAGCTCTTTATTAGAACATCTTCTGAAGAACCACAGGATACAAAAACACTGGCAGAATATGCAAAAAAAGTTCTCAAGGAGAATGGCCTTTCACAGGCATCAGAAACCAGGCATCAGGGAAAGATCTTTTCCATAGGTGACTCCGGCATAACCACTGTTCCTCTTAGAACTGACGGAGGTCATCTTGTAGAAGAAGAAACAGGAACTGTTGCCTATTATGGTGATACGGCAAAAAAACTCCTTAAAAAAACAACCTTTTTCCCTGATGAAACAATAGTAACAATTCCATCCAGTGGTTCCATAAGAGTAACTGTTAACGGACAATCACTGTCTTTTTCTGAAGCAGGTTCAATACTTCTCGGAGCAGGAACAGAAGCTAAAGTTGAGATTTTAAAAGGAGAGCCTCTTGTAACAACAACAGAAAAACCTCCTTCGTGGTATAAAAAACATAAACCTGGTGGAGAACATCAGGCCGGCTTTGATAAGATAACAGAAATTAATAAACATCTCTTTGCCTGTCATACCATAAAAAGCAGATTTAAAGAAAATCAATTAGAGAAACTTCTTGCCGGCGGAATAGTTAAAAATGTAAAGAATAATGATAAATATATAGAATGGGCTTCTTTTTCCACACAGGAAGAACTCCAGAGTAAATTAAAAGAATCGGGGTTTTCCACAAAAGATATGGAAGATATCTCTTCACTCTGGTACCAGACTATAAAAAGAAAACTCCAGAGCATGGAAAGCGGTCATGTAGATAAAAATAAATTCAGAAGAGAAACCCTGAAAAAACTGCTACAAAGTGGAATACTCAGAGAATTTTCACTTAAAGGTAATGAAGCTTTCTGGACTTCTTTTTCTACGGAACAGGAAATGAGAAGTAAATTATCAGCAGGTAGTATTTTCGGGTCTGAAGCAGAAGAGGTTTTAAGTGTCTGGAGAAAAACCACTAAATCCGGCTATGACAATACAGGTCTTGCCTGGGATAAAGGGAAAGTAGTAGCCTATCTCTTAAACAATAAAATAAATATATGGAATGAACAGGCCACGGAATGGATTGTAAACTCCACTGCCTATGCAGGGGAAAATGAACCCTTTACTGTAGGTGTATCAAATGTTATAGCGAAAAAAGAACTCTCCGAACCTGTAGCCTTTAAATCAATAAGGCCGGGAGAGTCTCTTCATCGCCATCCTCAAACAGATGATAAAAAACAGACTGAATGCTATCTTGTCACAGGCGGTAGAGCGGCCCTTCTTACCATTCACGACGGTAAACCTCACATATCCATCTTACAGACAGGAGATATGGCAGTTATAAACCCGGGAATTACCCATTGTGTTCTTGCCGTGGATGGACCCTATGAACATCTTGTATTTCAGGTTCCATCGGCCTTTCAGTACGGCCTTATCTTTAAAGACAACCAGAATTACAGTGATCACTCTGTAACAGAAGAAGAAATTCTTTCCTTTGCTTTAAAGAAATTGAAAGAAACCAGTGAAAATCCTGATAAGATAGATGAAGAAGGTACAGTAGTTCCCGGTTTTTATCAGAGTGGTAAAAAAGATGATCCCTATCTCCTGTATGATGGGTTTGACTCAAGCAGAGACATTACAGGACTTACTGTAGAAGAAGGCAAATCTGATGAGCCTCTTCATCTTACATTAAAACTTAAAGACCTGCAACCGGGAGCAGAAGAGGGCAATTTAGATGCCTATTTCCTTATA
Organism: Bacillota bacterium; assembly: GCA_022704525.1. Classification (GTDB taxonomy): domain Bacteria; phylum Vulcanimicrobiota; class SpSt-956; order SpSt-956; family JAKJGF01; genus JAKJGF01. The sequence continues at coordinate 27,549 of JAKJGF010000030.1, forward strand.
GGTACAGGTAATGATGGACAGAGAACCCTTCCAGACGGTATTGCCGGTGCAACGAAAATACCCTGGAATATTGCAGTAGGAGCATATGATAATAATAATTACAGTATTTCTGATGAAAAAGGTTCGAGAGATAAAAAACTCCTTAAAGTTGTAAAATTTGATCCAGATAAAGATACTGTTGAGGTATACCTGGATAAAGATATACTGAGAGAAAAAGGCTGGCATGACAGTGAAAAGCTCACAGTTCAGCCTTTTACTGCAAAAGATTTCACTTCACAGGTTACTGACTCCCTCGATAGGCCTGATAAAAAACCATGGTGGGGCACTCAGAACGGGACTTTAAGTTCCTGCCTTGAAACAGGTTCTTCACCTCTTCTTGAAATGGAATATAATTTTTCTCCTTCCACTCTACCAGGAAGAAAATCCTGATTACCGCAACAGGTAAAAGAGTATCTACTTTAAACACGTACACCTGTCCCTGACCGGGTTCTGGAGCAAAAGATATGCCGTCAAAGAAGAAGGTTATAACTTAAATAAATACAAAACTGTATATTCTGTAATAACTGATTTCATTGTAACAGGATCATAGATTTTGCGTAAGAGCCCGGACAGGGACAGACTTGTGAGATGGATACTAACTTGCCTGTTGCCGTACTAAGGGTTAATATTTTCCATTCTTCTCACTACATCCATAAGTTCCGGATAAATAGAAAAATCATATTCCGGGAAATCTTTTCTCAGTGTATTTATCCATTTTGTTATCATCTTACCAGATCGAAGGGTTTCTTTTATTCCCCCTCTGAGAATATCTTTTTTTGCTTTACCTTCTTTAATTTTCTCCAGTTCTCCCTGATAAATATTTATAAGTTCACCATGAGCTATAAGACGTTCTTTCAAACAATTAATAGTGCCTTCTGAATCAGTCTCAAAATATTCTTTAACTACTTTATAATCCTTTGTATTTCTCAAAGTTTCCGGATTATTCATATTATTTACTCCATTCCAGAATAACTTTACCACACATACCTGATTTCATAACCTCAAAAGCCTTTTCAAAATCATCCACATAGAAATGATGTGTAATGACATCTGAAATATTAAGTCCACTCTGAATAAGTGTTGCCATTTTATACCATGTCTCGAACATTTCTCTTCCATATATACCTTTAAGGAAAAGTCCTTTAAATATAACCTGATTCCAATCAATGGCAACTTCTTCAGGGAAGATACCTAAAAGTCCAATACGTCCGCCGTTATTCATAACATTCAGCATAGAACGAAAGGCTTCACTGTTGCCAGACATTTCAAGGCCCACATCAAAACCTTCTTTCATATCAAGTTCTTTAATAATTTTAACAAGATCCTTCTCTTGGGTCACATTTACTGTTTTTGTAGCACCCATTTTTGCAGCAAGTCCCAGACGATAATCATTTACATCAGTAATAACCACATAACGGGCCCCCACATGTTTTGCTATAGCCACAGCCATAATGCCGATAGGTCCTGCCCCTGTAACAAGAACATCTTCTCCTACAAGGTCAAAAGAAAGGGTTGTATGAACAGCATTTCCATAGGGGTCAAAGATAGAAGCAAGATCATCTGAAATATCAGAAGGAAGTTTAAAAGCATTACCTGCAGGTATAGAGAGATATTCTGCGTAACATCCCTGCCTGTGTATTCCAATACCCACAGTATTACGGCACAGATGACGTCTTCCTGCAAGGCAATTCCGGCAGAGACCGCAGACAATATGGCCTTCTCCGGAGACTCTGTCACCAATATTATACCCTCTTACAACACTTCCCATTTCCACAACCTTTCCAACAAATTCATGACCTATAACCATAGGAACATTAATATTTTTCTGAGACCATTTATCCCATTTATATATGTGTAAATCAGTGCCACATATAGCTGTTTTATTAATATGAACAAGTAAATCATTGGGGCCAATCTCTGGCATGGGCACATCTTCCATCCATAAACCGGGTTCTGCTTTTCTTTTCATAAGGGCTTTCATAATTTAAATCTTCCTCCTTTAAATCTGGTGAGAGGTGACGGGTAATTAACTCCTCACTGCTCACTCTTCTCACTTCTCACTTTTCAGCATATAATTTCGAGAATCAAGATAAAAAATCCTCTCTCTTTATAATATTTTCAATGGTTAAAATAAAATCTTAATAATATTTCGAAAAATAAATAAAAATATTCGTAACAATAAAAAACAAAATATTACAATTAAATTTATTTTTATATATATAAATCTGTTAAAATAATATTAGTTTATTTTTATATATATTTTATATTAAATTATTATCATAAAAATAATTAAAATTAGTAACAAATAATAACTAAATATTTCAAAAGACAAAATTTATCTTTACAGACTGCTTCACAGGATATATTACTTCTGACAGGAATAATTACAGATAATGAAAAAGGAATTACAAAAATTCAAAACAGAAAAGAACAAATATTTCTTTGATGCTCTGCTGAACTCATGGTCATCTCTTCTGATCCATCCTTCCCTGCCACTCTGGCTTTCATTTGCTCTGTCTGCAAATGAAAGAGGCAGAGAGATTACCAGAATAATAGAAAAATACACTCTTATTAAAGGTGCCACTTATTTAGATTTAGGATTTTCCTATGGAGGATTAATTGTTGCTTTTTCAGAAAAAGGTGCTATTTCATACGGATTTGAAATTAATAAGGAAATAATCCACCTTGCAAAAGCAAATTTTAAAGATAATAATATAAAGCCCGAAATATATATAAAAAATATAGAAGATGAGATAGAGGATAGATTTAAAGGATTTTTTAACATCATTACCTGTAATAATGTTCTTGAACATGTAAAAAATCCTGAAAGAACTATAAGAAATATTTCATCTCTTCTTTCCCCTGAAGGAATAGCATACTTTGAAATCCCAAATAAATATTTTCCGGGATTTATCTTAAAGGATGAACATACTTCTTTATTTGCTATTACATTACTGGAACAATCAGATGCTCTGACTTATTATAACAGATTTCACCCCGATGGTATATATACTGTGGGCCACTATTTAACACTTGATGAATATATAAACTCATTTAAAAAAGCAGCAATGGATCCTTCTGTTGTGGATGAAATCTTTAGTGATTACAGAAAAGATAAAATTCTAAAAGATATAGGAGAATTAAAAAATAACAAATATACTCTTCTTTCATCGGTGCCGGAAGATATAAGAGGATTGTTACAGCAAAAACTAAACCTATATTTAAAAGGTTTCTTTAAGACCCTGAAATATGATGAAAAGAACTTTCCTCTTTCTTATGGGGTTCCATACTGGAAGATAGTTTGCAAAAAAACTTCTCTCTAATACGATTATCTTAAAAGAGAATTCTCATAAGAAGGATAAAAGGAAGCTTTCTTAGAGAATTTCTCCACTTCTATAGCTGTCTTTTTTATAGGAGCAAGTATCCCCGGCCCTCCCACACACCCATGAGGACAGGCCATCCCTTCTAAAAGATTGGCGTCCACCTTACCTGCTTTTGCCATAAAGAGCATTTTTTTACAGTCCTCAAGGGAATCGGCTTTAGCTATTTTAACACTACACTCGGGATGAAATTTCACAATATTCAGTTTAAGTGCTTCTGCAACACCACCGGAGGTTGCATAATGCCTTCCTGACCCCGATGCATCATAAATAGAGGTTTTTTCAGAAATTTCTACAAGGTCAATATCAAGGGATACAAAAATTGCCGCCTCTTCTTCATAGGTTATAACAAAATCCACAAAGGGAGACATTTCAGGTCTTAAACTTTCTGCCTTTTTCGCAATACAGGGTCCAAT
>JAKJGF010000031.1 GCA_022704525.1 Bacillota bacterium
TCTGAGCTATCTCTATAGCATCTATGGCTCTCTGAGATTTATCTACAGAGTTTTTCATCAGTGGTAAAAAGATCAGATTAAGTTTATCTATTGAACTTAATGTGCCGGATTGATTAATTTTCTCTTTAAGTTCACTGTAGATGTTATCTCCATCGTATTTTCCCATATAAACAGCTTGAACAATATATTTCAGAGAGCCATAATTCAGTTCTGTTGGAGAATCATCTATGCCTGCTCCATAAATAATAGCTGTATAAACAGGTTTTTTCTTTTCTTCATAAAGAAGAGCATCATATAGTTTAAATCTATCCAAGTCCTCTTTTTTAAAAGTTGTTTGAAACTCTATGTGAAGGTAAGTATCATCTACAAGATAAAAGACAAAATCCATACGCCTTTCGTCTATCTTTATCTGTGGTAAATCTGCAGGTTCTGCTCTCATAATAGGAGCAGTCTTAAGTCCATAGAATTCAAGACTCTGAGAACTGAACATGTTTGTCAGAGACTTAAAGATTATATCATAGTTGTTATAAGATATTACTATATCATCTAGTTCCAAGATAATATTTCCTTTCTGTTTTAAATGAGTCCTATAATTTTCTGATTATATAATAACATAACAGGTTAAAAATGTCTATTTACAGGGAAGCAATGGCAGTGTAAAAGATTTGCTGGTTGAAAAATTCTACAGGCAAAATTAGATAGTCTTCCGTTAGTACTTTAGTGAGATAGTAGAAGAGGTGGATCTATCAGAAATCTATAAAGAATATAGAGAAGAATTTTTATTCTTCATTGCTGTATAATTTTGCTATCTGAATAGCAATTTCGATTTTAACTAGGCCTGATTTTTTTTTCTATTGTATTTTTTTTTATATTATATAATATATATTGTCTTCAGTATTTTACAGTGTATTTTGTAATTTATTGGAGTTCATTTATAGTGAAGAGGGAGGTGATATAAATTAGATACCCCTTTCTCTGGATATAATGGAAAACCTGATAGAAGCAAAATATACAAAATATTCACTCTTCATCTACTCTTCACGTCTTCACGTCTTCACGTCGCTATCGCCTTAATAAGAAGAGTATATGGCAATTCTTTGGAAAAAATATATTTACTCTGTTCCATGGAAGGTAAGTATGGAATATCTTCTATTTCTTCACGGGACATATTTTTAAGTTCATAGGGAGATGGTTCTAATAATCTGACTATCTGAAAACCGGAAGAAAGAAGAGGATTTATAATATCTTCCAGTTTTCTCTTATATAATGGAAGTTTTGCTTTTATTTTGTCACTTCTCCAGGTAATTTCATCTTTACCTGTCTCAAAATAATTCTTTACAAAGGGATAAATTTTGCCCTGGAATTTTATAAAATCTTCTTCCTGCAAATTTGTTATAAAAGGATGTTCAAGACAGAAAACAAGTATTCCGCCGGATCTGAGTAAGCTCCGGACACCTGTGAATACTTTATCTATATTCTCAACATAAGAAAGAGTGAAGGAAGATATAACAATATCAAATATTTCTCCTTCAATAAAAAAACTTAATTCTTCTATATCTCCCTGGAGAAATTTCACAGCTACTCCAGTTTCTTCAGAAAGCTTTCTGGCAAACTTGAGCTGTTCTTCAGAGAAATCTATTCCCATAACCTTTGCTCCCTGTCTTGCCAGAGCTATTGAATTCTGGCCTCCTCCACAACCAAGTTCCAGTATTTTCTTGCCAGTAACATCTCCAAGTAAAGCTATTTCCTCTTCTCCTGAAGATAAGGGGCCGTAATGAACTGAATAGGTAGAAATTCTATTCTGAGACTGATAATCAGAAGCTATTCTATCCCATCCTATTAAAAAATCTTCTTCATAAGAACTCTCAATTTTTTCTTCTTTAACCTTATAGATTTGAAGAGAATGGTCTTTTATATATTCTCTGCATTCTTCTCCGTGGACACCTTCAGGAGAAAGTTCAATATATTTTTGAAAACATTCAAGAGTTTTTACATTGTCTCCTTTATTCTTATATAACAGGCCCAGATTAAAATAGGCATTATCAAAATTCGGGTTTATCTTCAAGGCCATCTTATAATGTTTTTCAGCCAGCTTAAGTTCTTTCATTATAGTGTACATAAGGCCAATTTTAATATGTGTAAAAGGATTATTTTGTTCTAATTCCAGTATTCTTTTATAAGAATCCAGTGCTTTATTAAACATACCTTTTTTATAAAAGAACTCTCCTGATTTTTCACAAGAACCAATTAAAATTTCCCTGGCTCCTCTGCCTTCTACTTGCACTTTCCTTTCTGTAGTATCAGGTGATTTCTGAGATTTTTCCGGCATAAGCTGAAGAGCTTTCTCAGCGTATTGAATTGCAAGTTCATATTTACCCTGAAGATAAAAATTATCAGCCATAGAAAGGTATATTTCATAAAGTTTGAGTTTGGCAGGAACATAATCAGGGGCAATTTTTAAAAGAGCCTCAAAATGTCTTGTCGCTTCAGTTGAATTATTACTTTCCAGATAAAGTATACCAAGACCAAGCCTTGCAGTGAGAAGGGACGGTTCAAATTTGAGTGCCAGATTTATATTCTCCTGAGAAAGCATAAAAAGATTATTATCAGTTTTTTGTGTTTCCATCCATTTATCAAGATAACTTAATCCCAGACCTCCATAGGAAAGCCCAACCTCAGGTTCCAATAATATGGCTTTTTTATAATAATTAATTGCTTCATCAAAGTCTCCTTTTAATCTGTATAAAGTGCCAGTATTATAGTATACCAGTGGATTTTCAATTTTTCTTGCAATTACCTCATTATATTCTGTCATAGAATTATCAAGAGCTCCCAGCAGTTGAAATGTAAAGGCAAGATCAATATGACCAGATATATAATCTGATTTATATTTTAAAGACTTTATATGGCTTTCTGCAGCGTTCTCAAGATCATTTTTATTAAAATATAACATCCCCAGGGCATTGTAAAATAAATAATTCGATGGTTCTAATTCAATAGCATTAAGATAATATTTAAGAGCTTCTTCATAGTTTTCTCCCTGAAATAAAAGAAAACCACAGGTAAAATTAATAACAGGTATATCAGGGAGAAGGGCAGCCAATCTCCTTATAATATTAATAGCTCTGCTCATATCGCCGTAAAGATATAGATTAAATGCCAGATTTATATTTGTGATTTCATTTTCCTCTATAGCCAGAGCCTGTTCATAAGTTTTTATTGCATTTTCCAGATCACCTTCAAAACTGTATATATTACCGAGCTGTATATAGGGTAATACATAAGGGATATTTCTTCCTATAGCTCTCATAAAATACTTTATAGAATCAGATATTTCACCACTCATATAATATATATCACCCATAATACAGAGTGTTATCGGGTCAGGTTCACTTTGAAGAGAATTTAAAGTTTCTATAGCAAGATCCATTTTACCCTGTATATAATAAGTAACAGCCAGATAATAAAGAGCTTCATTATAATTGGGGACAACTTCCAGTGATTTTTTGAACTGCCTGATGGCCATATTAATTTTTTCTTTTATAAGATAAGCTTTACCAAGTTGAGTATTAGCCACATGGTCATCAGGATTTAATTCTAAATCTTTTCTACATTTCCTTACTGTAATATGGCTATTATCTTTTTCTTTCAATAACTCTTTTAATAGCAAATTGTTGAGGGCTTTCTTTGTTTCCTGCCTTATATATTCACCAAATTCCGTTATTATGGAGGTATTCTGTTCAAGAAAATAGTATTTTCTGTCGGCCTGAAGATCTACCGGGAATCTAGATAACATAGAAGATATTTACCTGTTACTGATTTGAGCATGAGCTTTTAAGAAAACGTGTGAAGATAAAATAATTTATTATGCCCATCTCAATAAGTATCTTTCTTTTTATAATAATGTGAGAGTTCCAGTATTTTCAGGACTCTCATTTTTAAATCATATTTCAGTAAGTAACTGCCTCCCAGAAATCCCTTGTAGGTGCAGGGCAATAATAAACTTCCATGGCGTCTGAATAGTTATTAACATCATACTGATTAGAATCCCTGTATTTATAGCAGTATCTGACACGGTAGATAATTTTTTTGAATGTAATATAAGGATTTACCTTTACTCGAAAACCTTCATAAATAAAAATTGGAGGTAACTCTTTAATTGACCTCTTATATAAATCATTGCTTACTTCACTGCCAGGGTTTCCATTAAGATTATACCAGATGGTATCATGACCAGGTTCTTTATCATTAGTAAAACCGTAAAATACTCTTTCCGGTATAACATAACCTTCTGAGGAAAATTCAATAATTCTTTTAAGTCTGTCTTCAAATTGTACAAAAATCTGTGCCTTCATATAAAATCATCCTCTCTAAACAATAAGATAGGGTATCCGGGCATTATTAAACTTTTAAGTCAATTAGATATTTATATTTTACTATAGGGCACTCTTTATAGCAAGAGGAAATTTAGAGGGTTATTTATTTTTAGAGGCAAGAGGAAAAAATGTATCTCCAAAAGAATATTAATTATAGGAAAGGAGGCCATAGATATGAATTCACCTTCTGATGAAAATAAAGATTTCCTTAAGAGAAGAAAAAAAATTTTAAGCATTACAAATGAACAGGAAGAAATTATAATGGACCAGGTTATAAAAGAATTAGATGAGAAAATCGAGAAACGATCAAAAAAATATTATCCTGTAACTTCTTCTAAAAATTCTTTAAACTGGATACTTTTATCTCTGGGAATTATAAATATCCTACTGGTAATAATATTAATTTTTATAATAATTAATAAACAACCTCCTGGTAGTACAAGTATAGTGGAGTTAACACCTTCACCTTTTACAGGTAATTTAGTAAATATCCATACTGCAATTCCCTCTATAATTCCTGAAGATACACCTGAACCAACAAAAACAACAGAACCATCTCCCACTGAGAAGCCGGTTGTTGTATATAATCCAGTACCAACACCTGTTATTATTGTGGAACCTTCTCCTACAAGATTTATTGTTAAGGTTCCTACAAAAAAACCCAGAAGTGTATATATACCTCCTGATACACCTGTTCCCACAGCTATAGATTATAGAAAAGCCAATAGAGATTATTGCAATACTGTCCTTACTAATAAAGTAATACCTCTCTATAATGAAAGAAAATATGCAGAGGCAATAAATGAATGTCATAATTTAATTGCCAGGGATGATTCTTATTATATGAATTATTTATGGATGGCAAACTGTTACCTGGGGGCACATGATGTGGTAGATGCCAAAAGTTATTTAGATGAAGCCTGGCGATGGGAAAGCCGTGAGAAGAGAATTAATTATGACCAATCAGAAACAAAAAAAGTTTATGATGTCTATTATAGAATGGGAGGCAAGTGAATAATTAAATATCATCTAATAAAGATAAAAGTTCATCTTCCATTGAAAATTTGGATTTTTTTGGGAGGGGTTTTTCTTCTGGTATCTGAGTTTTTTTCTTCTCTGTTCTCTTAGAAGAATATTCTTCTACTTCCTCCTCTTCAATAATAACTTCAGGAGGTTTAAATGTCCTATAAGATGTTTCCTCCATGGGTTCCTCTTGAACCCTCTTATTTGAAGGAGATGTACTTTGTATTACTACCTCGGATTTTACTGGAACTTCTCTGGTAGCGGTGGACATACCTCTGAGTTTTGTAAGGGATTCTTTTGCACCTTCCCTTACAAATTCATCAGGGTCTGATGCGCTTATTTTATATAAGATATTATATATAATTCCAATCCTGTTGTGATTTCTTGGAATTCTTCCAAGAGCAGCTACAGCATCTATTCTATCATATAGAGGTCCCCCTTCTTTCAAAACACGTATATATTCAGTTAATTCATCTTCTTTGAAAGATTCATCTTCTTTATCCTGTATTCTCGTAACCAGCTGCCTGCCGCATGAATTACAATAAAGGATTAAATCCTGTTCAAATATAAAGGTATTTTTATTTTTACAGAAAGGGCACTTGAAATCAAATTTATCCAGAGGGCTTATTAACTGTGTATTTCCTGAACTATCTGTTACTATTTTTAAGTACATTACTCCGAAAGCCTCCCTTACTTCAGAATAGAGGATAGTATAATCCCTCTTTTTTATAATTTTATAGTACAATAATCTGGAAAATTTAAAAACATACTTCAGGTGTAGATTGATAACAATTAGAGAAAAAAACTACATCTAAAGTTGTAAGACTATAGTCTTATCCTTTATGAATATATTATATTATTTTTTTGTTACATAAAATAAATTTCCTTTTTTATATTAAATTTAATGCATAGGAATTTTTATTATTGTTAAATTGCTAATTTCAGTAGCAAGAAACTTATTATGTTTAAAGCTATCAGTTTTCAGTTTTCAGCAATCAGCTCAGAAATAAAGCCGAAAGCTGAAGGCTGATTGCTGAAAGCTAATAATAATTTACAAAAGAAGACTTTCCTCTATTGTTTTTACCTGTATAGGAATAGTATGTAAGGAGAAAAATAGATTTTTTATATCTTCTACTTCTGCCTGGCGGGGGTTTGTTCCATAATGAATATTATCTATTACCAGGCGGGTGGAGAGGCGGATACAGTACTCACTGTGTAAAAAAGCTTCCATATTTTTTCTGTACATTCCATCAAAGGAATAAATACCAAGATAACTGAACCAGTCCTGAATAGTTTTAGATAGATGCTCTGATCTATAAAGAAATAAATTGTTTACCCTTTCATATTTTTCCCAGCAGTAAGATTCATTATATTCAATAATTGATGGCAAAAAAAGTGATAATATAAGACCATAGGGAAGATCGTGTATCTGCTGAGCCATACTGGTAGCAAGACCGAGACCTGCCTTCATTGCAAGACCTGCAAGCACTGAGGCTAAAGCCAGATTTTCTCTTCCCTCCCTGTTCCCTTTATTGGCCAAGACCCCTGGCAGAGAGACAAGAATTATTTCAATAGCTTTAAAAGCAAGAGAATCAGTCTCTTCTGTTGCACCTCTTGATACCAGTGCTTCCAGAGCCTGAGCAAAAGCTGTAAGAGCTGCATAGACTGTTTGATAGTGTAAGGTTGAAAGGGTTGGATAAGGATCCACAATGGCTATATGAGGGAAAACCAGACCATTTGTAACCATACAGCCCTGTTTGTCAGTCATTACTATATAAGGAGTAACTTCACTGCCACTTCCTGACATAGTGGGAACAAGCAGTAGAGGATAGACAGGTAATCCTTCCGATATAAGAGGAAATGCAGGAATAAACCCGGGATGATATGCCCATCCTGCTATGGCTTTGGCGAGATCCATTATGCTTCCACCACCCATACCTACTACTATTCTCTGACGATTTTTTCTATAAACAGAAAAGACCTGGGCAAGGTCTGAAAGACCGGGGTTCTGACATTCATAAGGAAAGATCTCTGCGGGCCCAAGATTTTTAACAAATTTTAAATAGAATTCTGTTTCAGTTACAGGTTTTGATACCAGAAAAAAAACCTCATTTCCTATATATAGATACTGTTGTATTTCCTTTATTAATATATCTATATAATTTCGAATTTCCATTGATTTTTCCCATCCGAATATGATTGTTGTTTTGCTTTTCTGCATATATTCTTCTATATGGTTATCTAGCAGTAAACCAGACAAAGTCATTCCTCCTTAAATCGTGAAACGTGAGGTACTGTAATTTATACCAATTATTCATAAAGTGTACTAATAAAACAGTCTTGAGGTTACTCCAAAAAAATATGAATGCTTATACTTCTTTACATAAGGCAATATCCTTTAAATTTCGACATGTAATTAACTTAAAACTTCCTTTAAATACGCCATCTTTTTTTCCGTAGCCTCAAGGCTGTTTTTACTATGTTTGATGGTAGATTGGTATTACCTATCAAGCATCACCCATTACGTAACTCTTGCCATACTATTTTACAATACTCTTAGTAGAATTACTATTATTATGGAAAGAAAATTTTAAATTATTATTCAAAGGACATAGCTTAAATTTATAGAATAAAAATTATAAATTTAAAATCAGGTGAAATAATGATAAAATACTGTTCCAGCTGCGGCGCCCAGAATATTGCTGAAGGGAAATTTTGTAGTACCTGTGGAGTCAGCATGGAAGATATACCAGCTACCTGTTCTCTTGCAATGGGTACACTACTTGATAACAGATACGAAATAAAAAAATTAATAAAAACAGGTGGTATGGGTGCTATTTATCAGGCGATTGATAAGAGATTCAATAATAAATGTGCAGTAAAAGAAATGGCTCTCAGAGAATCACAGGGTGATTCGGCTTATCTTACACATAGATTTCAGGAAGAAGCTAAATTACTTCGAACTCTTCATCATCCAAATTTACCAAGAGTAATAGATTATTTTATAGAAAAGGGTACATATTATATTATAATGGATTTAATAGAAGGACAGGATTTAGATGAAATCGTTCATAAATACGGTAATCCGGGCTTACCTGAAGAAAAAGTTATCAAGTGGTCCATAGAGGTACTGGATGTCCTGTCCTATCTTCATAAACATAATCCTCCTATTATCTACAGGGATTTAAAACCTGCAAACATTATGATTCAGACAAAAAATAATCAGATAATGCTTATAGATTTCGGTATAGCCAGAAGTATAATGCCTGAGAATATAAATACTATGACATCTGTAGGGACTCCCCATTACTCTTCTCCCGAACATTTTGAAGGTAAAGCATGTCCCCAGAGTGACCTTTTTTCTCTGGGAGCAACAATGCATCATATACTTACAGGAAAAATCCCTACTCCCTGTATGTTTAAGCCGGTAAGATATCTTAATCCCGATGTGTCATTAGAAATGGAAATCATACTGGAAAGAGCACTTGCCCTGGAAATTCCGGATAGATATCAAAGTACTGAGGAAATGAAACAGGACTTAACAGAACTTATGATAAAATCAAAAAAAACTTCGACTTTATGGGTACCTGATAAAGACAGAGAAGAATCGACGACTTCAAAAAGTGCTCCTCATGAATTTGCCACAAGAAAAAAAGAAGAAAGTGCTGTTACGAGAAAAAAAGAAGAAAGTGCTGTCATCAGTAAAAAAGAGAAACCGCCAGTTCTGGGGACAGAATTACTTCGAAAACTGCAGGCTTTACCGGACATGTTACAGGCATTTATGAAAAGAGAAAGTCGAGAGAATATTTCAAAACCGGCAGAAGGGGGAAAAGAAACAAAAACTTTTCCTGAAAAAAGATTTAACTCTCCCTTTATTGACGAAAAGATACTGGTTCCATCCATAACGAATGAAAAAGACGAATCAACAATGCTTCTTATAACGGGAGGGGAATACTGGATAGGTAATGATGATAACAGTCCCAATGCTGTGGAACTGGAAAAACCAAAACATATGGTTACATTGAAACCCTATTATATCGATAAATACCAGGTTACAAACAGGCAGTACTGTAAGTTTATGAATAGAAAAAGGATGGAAGGGGCAGAAGAACAGTGGATTTATATAAGTGACGGTGAATGTAAGATAACAAAAATGGGAGGAAGATACAGAGTTGAAGCAGGATATGAAGAGCATCCTGTTGTGTGTATAACCTGGTACGGTGCCAGAGCCTATGCTGAATGGGCAGAAAAAAGACTTCCCACAGAAGCCGAATGGGAAGTGGCAGCAAGAGGAACTGAAAGAAGGGAATATCCCTGGGGTAATGAATGGCACCCAAAAAAATGTGCAAACCGTTGTTTCGGAGGATGTTCCATTCTTATGCCGGTGGGAAGCTTTCCTCAGGGGGTAAGCCCCTTTAATATTGAGGATATGGCCGGTAATGTATGGGAATGGTGTGAAGACTGGCTAAATGCATATCCTGGAAGTGAGTTGCAGAATGAAAATTTTGGCACTGAATATAAGATAGTAAGAGGAGGAGCCTGGTTTCTTGATAATCCCCTTCATTTCCGGACATCCTTCAGAAGATGGTATAAACCTACTTTCAGATACTATTTTCTGGGTTTCAGGTGCTGTAAGGACCCTATGTGACGGATGAGACATGAGACATAATACGATAATGTAATAGTAATCAAAATACATATACACTTCTTTTCACTTTTTCGGGCACCATTGAGGTGAAAACCCTTCTGTCAATAAACGTGTTTTTTGTTTTCCTGTAATATAGATATAATTATTGCCCTGCTGATTTAAATGAAAGACAATATCTGAACTGTCAGGAGACCAGGATATATCATTTTTATCTCCCTTTATATCTGTAAGTTGAAGGACATCTTTCCCTCCGGCTTTCATAATAAATATATCAGGACAGGATGTCCCATCTTTTCTATCAGAAAGAAAGGCTATTTTACTGCCATCAGGACTGATAACAGGGTTGTAGTCGTCAGAGGGGTGATTTGTTAAATTAAGAACTTTAAAACTTTCCAGTTTAAGTAAATAAACTTCCCTGGGAGGATATTTTACTTTGAGATCTTTGTAATCAGAATCTCTGTTAGATGTAAAAAGCAGGCTTTTCCCACCGGGAGACCAGCATGAAAATATATCTTCAGCAGGGTGATTTGTAAGATTTAACTGATTGGTTCCATCAGACTTCATTATATATATTTCAGCATTTTTATCTCTTCTGGAAGTAAAGGCTATGAGGTTATTATCAGGTGAATATACAGGCCCCAGGTCAGGAGCATTTTTATTTTGACTTATACTTTTTATGTTCCCTGTTTCTGGATTTACGTGAAATACATCTGTATAATAAAGGTTTTCCAGAAACTCTGCACTAAAAATTATGGATTTTCCATTTTTTGACCAATCCGGCAGGGGTATAACAGAAAGGTTTTCTGTTAATTTTTTTCTTCCTGTACCATCAGAGTTTATAATATAAAGTGTTCTCCCTGTTCTATAATTAATAAAGGCAATTTTATTTCCATCAGGAGACCAGATAGGGAAATTATCTCCTTCGGTAGAAGTTAAATCTTTAAGACCTGTTCCATCGGAATTTATAATTTTAAGTCCCGAAGATGTAGTAAATATAATTCTGGACTTTGGAATTGCCTTTGGAGTTATGATTAAAGGTGTTAGAACCGGAGTGGGGGTAATTTTTATTTCAGAGGAAGAAGATGATATAGTAACAAATTCTTTATTTATCCATCCTTTTTTATCTCCCTTATATTCTACATAACACCAGTCTCCCTGGATATCTATTAAGATTAAAGGTTCTCCTTTTTGTAATTGCTCCAAAATGTTTTTATCAAGACCGGGCCCTTCTCTTATATTTACATCAGAGGCATTGACATAAATTTCTACCGCTTTTCCCATTACATTATTATAAGACATTGAAAAGAAATAAAGGAATAAAGCTATTAATAAAAAAGATAATAATATATTGTTTCTTTTCAAAAACATCACTCCTTATATTATAGAAGGTGTGAATTAAAATTCTATATAAAAAAATAGAATCCTTTTAAGAAAAAATTCCATACAGACTTTACACCTGTGCTATAATTATAACTATAGTTTTGTACTTTTTAAAAAACTTGATTTATTATATTATGAATAAAATTATGTAATATTATACTAAAAAATAAAAGCCAATTAGTCTTAAGTTTAAGAGTTACAAATGTTTTTAAGAAATCTGCAAAAGTATATTTATAAGTAATATTATTATTAGAGAGGTTCCCTGTGCAAGTAGTAATTTATCTCAGTCTATCACTTATATGGATGTTTATACTTTATAATTTCATATCCAGATACAAAACTCTTGCTCCTGATAATCCAAAAGTGAATGCACTGGTAAAAGCATATATAATTATCAGTATAGCTTTTATGATTGACAGTTTGTACTGGACTATATTTAATTGTTCCTTCATAGGATTATTGCCAAAACATATTTCCGATGTACTCGGCAGTAACGAAAATGTATTTATGATTAAAATTTTACTTCTTGTAGCCGCTATCTACGTAGGAATTATAATAAGAAGAAAAAAAATAGAAGAAATAGCATTGGAGAGTAAAGAAAAAAAAGAAATTGAAAATCTGAATATAGAACTAACAGAAAGAAATAAAGAAATATTAAAATTTCATCATGTTATAAAGGGTATTAGTGAGTGTGTTTTTATTGCTGATTTAGAAGGTAATATTACCTTTATAAATGATGCCTTAACAAAACTTCTGGAATATGAAGACTGTGAAATTACAGGTAAATCTTTTCTTAATCTATTTCCGGAAAAAAAACAGCAGGACTTTTATAAAATTATAGATAGCACTATTACTAAAGGTAGATGGGAAGAAGAACTTAAAGTATTGAAAAAAAATGGACAGACTGTTCTTGTTCTTCTGTCAACATCTGTTATAAAAGATAAAGAGGTTAATCCTATGTATTTTGTGGGTATATTCCGGGATATAACTCAGAAAAAATTATGGGAAGAGCAGATGATGCAGGCAGAAAAACTTACTTCTATAGGACAATTAATAGCAGGTGTTACCCATGAACTTAATAATCCTCTTACAGGTATTATGGGATTTGCTCAGTTCCTCCAGATTAATCCTAAATGTGATGAAGAAATGAAGCACGATCTCGAAACTATAAACAAAGAAGCCATAAGAGCTAAAGATATAGTTCAGAATCTTATGGTCTTTGCAAGAAACCATGAAATAAAACATCAGATCATATCAATAAACGATGTATTGAAAGAAACAGTAAATCTATTCGGCTATGAAGTAAGGAAGGGGAAAATTAAAGTAATTGAAGAGTTAGAAGAAGATCTGCCAAGGGTTACAGGAGATTATCATCAGTTTCAACAGGTTTTTCTGAATATTGCTACAAATAGTATTCAGGCAATGGGTGAAGAGGGAGGAACTATTACAATTAAAACCGAAAAAGTAAATAATAATATAAAAATTAATATTTCCGATACAGGTCCGGGAATAAAACCTGAGATTCTCTCCAAGGTGTTTGATCCTTTTTTCACGACAAAGAAAGTTGGAGAAGGAACAGGTCTCGGGTTAAGCGTATCTTATGGTATAATTAAACAGTATAAAGGGAAAATTTATGTCCAGAGTAATCCAGGAGAAGGTGCTAAATTTATTATAGAACTCCCGGAAACTGAGACAATAATAGATGAAAAGTAGTGGCGAGTATTGTCTCGCCCTATAAAGGAGATGTATTATTATGAAAAGAGAAGAAGTACTTAATTTCATCACATCCAGAAGGAGTATCAGAAAATTTACTGCCGAACCTGTTTCAGAAGAAGATCTTACGGTTATTTTGAAATGTGCCATGGCGGCTCCTTCTGCAAGAAATGCCAGGCCCTGGTCATTTGTGGTAGTACAGAAAAGAGAAACCCTGAACAAACTCTCCTTAGCCCATTCTCACGCAAAAATGCTGAGTGAGGCTACTCTTGCCATAGCTGTTTTAGGAGATGAAACTATTTCCGAGTACTGGCCTCAGGATTGCAGTGCAGTCACACAGAATATATTACTTGCTGCAAATGCCCTCGGACTCGGCTCTGTCTGGCTGGGAGTTCACCCCAGGCCGGAACGTATCAAGGCAGTAGGAGAAACGCTGGGTATACCGGAAAATATACAGATACTCTCTCTTATAGGAATCGGTCATCCTGGAGAAAAAAAGCCTCCTAAAACCGATTACGAGACGGAAAAAATCCACAAGGAAAAATGGTAAAAACTACTGGAGACATTTCCCGATAAAAGCTTTAAATAAAGGATGAGGAGCAATTGGGCGACTTTTGAATTCTGGGTGGAACTGAACACCTACAAAGAAGGGATGTTTATCCTCCGGGAGTTCCAGAATCTCAATAATATTTCCATGTGTTGATGTACCGGAAAAGATCATACCATATTTTTCCAGGATTTCCCTGTAAGTATTGTTGAATTCATAACGGTGTCTGTGTCTTTCAGAGATACAGTCACTTCCATAGGCTTTATGAACGAGGGTTCCTTCTTTAAGAAGACAGTTCCATTTACCGAGTCTCATTGTTCCTCCGTATTCTTTATTAAGAAGCTTTTTATCCTGTTCTGGCATTATATGGATAATAGGATTAATGGTAAGAGGGTTAATTTCAGTAGTATCTCCATCTGACAGACCACATACATTACGGGCAAATTCTATTGCGGAAAGTTGCATACCATAACATAACCCCAGATAGGGAATTTTATTTTCTCTGGCATATCTTATGGCTTCATAAATTCCATCTATCTTTGTCTCACCGAATCCTCCTGGAACAACTATTCCATTCAGATCTTTTAAATATTTTGCCACACCATATTTTTCAATATCTTCACTGTCTATCCATTCGATTTCAGGATTACCTTCATAAGACCAGCAGGCATGTTTCAAGGCTTCTATCACTGATATATAAACATCACTCAGAACATAACTTCCCACTTTAAAGTATTTTCCTGCGAGACCTATTTTTATATTTTTCCCAGATTGTTCAATTCTATTTACCAGATCATTCCAGGGTTTCATATTAACACTTTTAAAAGGACTTAAATTCAGCTTATAAAGAACTTTTTCGGCAAATCTCTGTTCTTCAAATATACTGGGAATTTTATAGATCGTGTCTGCATTAGGATTTGATATAACTTCTTCAAAGGTCACATTGCAGTATAAAGCTATTTTCTTTCTCCTCTGTTCATCTATGGCGAAACCGCTGTCATATCTTCCAATAACAAAATCAGGCCTTATTCCTCTTTCATTCAATAACCGGACTGATTGCTGTAAGGGTTTTGTTTTCATTTCACCGAGATGGGCCGGTACAGGAAGATATGCTACATGAATATGAAGAACATTTTCAGGATATTCCAGCTTAAAGAGTCTTGCAGCTTCGAAGAATATGTCATTTTGATATTCTCCTACACTTCCTCCGAGTTCTGCAATAACGATATCTGCTGCCTGTTCTTCTCCGAGAGATTTTATACGATTAATTATTTCATCTGTTACATGAGGAATTACTTCCACTGTTTTCCCTCCGTAATAAAAAGCTCTTTCCCTGTCTATTACACTTTTATACACCTGACCTGTAGTCATATAATTACTTCTGGAAAGACTTTTTCCAAGAAACCTTTCATAATTTCCTATATCCTGATCTGTTTCCATTCCGTCATCTGTGACAAAAACCTCTCCATGTTCCTTGGGGTTGAGTATTCCTGCATCTATATTAAGGTACATATCAATTTTCATAGGAGATACCCTGTAGCCCCTTGCTTCGATTGTAGCCGCAAGAGCTGCCACTGTTACTCCCTTCCCCAGACCTGATATAACACCGCCTGATACAAATATATATTTTAATTTACTCATATTTTAAGATTCCTTCTATAAATATTTTTCAAGACAAACCAATAGAATTTAGAAAATTTGTAATATCCCATCTTCAGGCAAAATTCATACTAACACAACGCCGAACCTCTCTTTCATTCTTTTAATCACAAGTTGCGGCTTATAGACATTCTTTTCTCCCTCCTGTTCTACCCATACGGAATGTCCTGAGTGTCCCTGCCAGGGATGTCGGTAATACTTCCATCTTTCTTCAAAAGAGGGAAGAGGATCTGTAAAAGTATAGCCGTGTTTTATTATCTGTTCAAACCAGTAAGCTCCCACATCTCCCTCATCATCATAATTTCCGAAAAAACATCGTTCTTTTTCTTCTATATACTTTGCTGCTTTAATATTGATCATACAGCACCATTCATTGATTCTGCAGTCTCTTTTATGTCCGGAAGGCCCTTCAATTGTAAGAGGCCAGGATTTTACAGGGATTATGCCTTCCATAATCTTTTGTGGACTGCAGGGAGGAGTGATTTTACTGAAATCACATCTCCAGCACTGACCGAGATCACCTGCAATTGCGCAGATGTCTTTCATAAAAGAAAGATAAAGCTCTATAATATCATCATAAAATTCTATATCGTCGTGGATAAGAAACAAAAATTTCTTATCTGTAGAGTTAATAGCCCATTGATATCTGATATCATCAACAACATGAAAGAGTTTCTCTTTTCGGAAGAAATCCAGAAATTTATGATTTAAAAATTTCTTAAGGGATAAATAAGAAGGTCTGTATCCATTTATATAAGAGCGATACCACCTTACAGGACTTGAATTAATCCTTATTTTTATCTTCCATTCTTTAAAATAATCTTTTATTTTATCCTTTTTATATAGTTTTACCGTATCGTCTCCACTGCAGTCATCATCAATATATACAGTATCTATATGTTTTCCTGAAACCTCCTTTAAACACATAAGTGTATAAAGAAGTGATTCCGGTTTTTTATAAGACTGAAGGGCTACATCTACCATATTCATAATAATATAGCAGGGGCACTTCTATGGTGCCCATGTCATAGAAGGTAACTCTTTATAGAACCGTGCCATTCATCCTGCGAGGATGAATGGCAATCCTTCTTCAACATCACTCCTTAGACCTTAGAAATCTGGTGATTTTTCGGTAATAGATTACCAGAAAGCTTGGGAATCATAAAACCGTGGTACAGCATTTCATTTCATATATCTAATAAAATCGTAACTTACAAAACCACTCCTGCACATTACTTCCCAGTATGTATCTCTTCTCGTACTGTTTGCTCCCGGAAGACCACAGGTTATAAAACCATGTTCCATCATCTGTTTCCAGTATATATCGCCATTCCCACCTGTTTCTTTTTGATTCTCCGGGCGATAGGAATAAATATCCACCGGTGTACCTATCTGAATCTCTTCATAAAGTTCTTCAGCATCAGCAATATACATTCTTATACAGCCATGGGAATCAGGATAACCTATAGACCAGGCAGAGGGAGTTCCATGGATTCCTATACTACCGCCGCTTAAACCCATCCAGCGGGTTCCAAGAGGATTATCGGGTCCAGGTGGGACAGGTTTTAACCCTGCAGCCCAGGGAGAAGGAGGAGGATACCAGGTAGGATAAATCTGCTTCTCTTTTATATAGTAATTTCCTGGAGGTGTGGGCCACGCATAAGAACCACATGCTATGGGATAACTTTTTATAACTTTTCCTGTAGGTGAATATAAAAAGAGTGTGAATTCATCCAAATATACCCGAATTTTATTACAGAAAACCACAAGTTTTGACTTTTCCAGTACAGGAGAAGGTGGCATGTTCATAAAATGTTGAAACTTTTCCACTGCTTTTACAGTTGTATCATCATAAAATCCATTTAAATAATCTTTTCTCAGATATCCCATATCTATAAGAGACTTTTGAAGCTGAATTATATCCTGTCCTCGTGCACCGGGTCTCAAGGTTTTTTCTCCGAAAGTCTCGGAAGTATCAATAATAAACTTAATTGTTTTTTTTGTTACGCTTCCTGCTTTATCTACTCCTACAGCTACTATTTTGTATTCACCTTCATCTAGATTATCCAACTGTGCTACGAGATGACCGTCTTTCGGACTTGTTACAGGTATTTTCTTATTATCAATAAGGAAATAACTGTCCTTCAGACCTGTTCCTTCATCTGTAAATAAAGCCTCAATATCAACATAATTAATATTAAATATCTCCCCTTCTGAAGGTTTCAACAGATTAACTACGGGAGGTTTATTATCAACAAGAAGAAAAAGTTTTATACCTCCTCTGTTTCCTGCAGGATCTGTAGCGGTGATGATAAATTCATTTAAACCCGGCATAAAAACCGTGTCTTTGAAAAAATAACCAGTTGTAGAAGTTATATCAGAAACCTCTATGCCATTAACCCTGAATATAATCTTACATGCCGGCTCTGTCGTACCTTTCACAGTAAACGTAGTAGAATTTAATAAAGAATTCCGGGGAGCCGTAAGAACAACTTCAGGAGCTTTTGTGTCAACAAAAAAATATACTGATAACTCATGGGGAGCCATAGAATATAAATTTACTTCTGAATATATTCTTAAATTATGCTTTCCATCTTTTAGATCATTTAGAGACAGAGAAGCTCTACCATTTTTGTAGTGAACCTGTGATGTGACATCTATACTATCTATTAAAAAATTAAAGGGATGGAAATAAACCGATGAATTCATTTCTACAGTAATATTTGATGAATTAAAATATTGATTATTTTTAATATTAAGTGAATAGAGATTTTGTTCAAAAAGATTATAATTGGAAAACCAGAAAGTTATAGTCCCCAGAAATGATATTATAATTAAAATCGGAATTACCGCTTTTATATATTTACCGTGGTCTATCTTGACTGCCAAATTCTACACTCCATTCAGAAGAACAGTTGAAGAAGAGATCGGAAGAAAAGGGGAACAGATAAAATATTTCTTTATAGATTAATCTGCTCTCCTAATCCCCCGATCTCTTGAATTCATAACATACTTCAATTTTATTTTTAAAACTCCTTTCTTGAATAAAAAAATCATTCGATTTTTTTATATCATCCTATAGAAGGAATTTTTTATTTATTTCTTGAAGTATAATATAATCAGGGCTAGAAAAAAATGATAAAAAATTTCTTCTTAAAAATATATAGCAAAATCAGGGATAAAGAATCAGAAAAAGTTCTTGCCCTTAAGATTAAGGGCTGATATAATAAGGAATAAGTTTCATTTTATTAAGGATAAAGAAGGGATAAAATATGCACAGAATTGATGAATTACTTCTGGCCATCCTTGATAAAGGAGGGTCTGACCTTCACATATCAACGGATTCAAAACCAATAATAAGGCTCCACGGTGATCTTGTAACATTAGAGGATTTTCCCATATTAACCAGTGCCGATACGGAAGAATTTTTTTCTGAGATCTTAACTGATGATCAAAAAAGTGAATTAGATCAGGAAAGAGCAGTTAGCTTCTGTTATGAAATGAGCTTTGATCAGGAAGAATATCGTTTCAGAGCAAGTGTATTTGAACAAAGACGTGGATGGGATGGGGCTTTCAGAGTCATACCACTTCAAATCCCATCTATGGAAGAGCTAAATATACCGGATTCAGTAAAACACTTTTCTGATTTACAACAGGGGCTGGTTGTGGTAACAGGATCAAGCGGCTGCGGTAAAACCACTACACTGGCTGCTATAATAAATTATATGAATGAAAACTATAATAAACATATAATAACACTGGAAGAACCCATAGAATACATCCATTCTCATAAAAGCTCTATTATAAGACAGAGGGAAATAAATTTACATACCCCTTCTTATAAAGATGCCCTTATGGCAGCAATGCGTGAAGACCCTGATGTTATACTTATAGGTGAAATGGTTGATGCTGACAGTATTCAATTTGCAATGACAGCAGCCGAAACAGGTCATTTAGTATTCAGTACACTTCACACATCAAGTGCTGCAAGAACTATAGACAGATTGATTGATTCATTCCCGGCCAGACAACAGGCCCAGGTTAGAATTATGCTTTCAGAATCACTTAAAGGTGTGGTTTCACAGCAGTTGTTAAAAAAGAAAGATGGCAAAGGTAGAGTAGCAGCTTTTGAGATTCTTACAGGTTGTGTACCTCTTGCCACGATTATAAGAGAAAGAAGGACCTTCCAGATTCCATCACTGATACAGACCAGTAAGAGTTTAGGAATGCAATCTATGGATATATCACTTCTTAATCTCTATGAGAGAGGTTTTATATCGGCAGAGACCGCTTTTGAAGCAGCTACAGATGAAACTATGTTTGAAAGTCTTGTTAAAAAGTAAGGGAGGAGATTTTTATGGCAAAAATAAAAGATGAATTATCAACAGTATTAAAAACTGATCTGGGAGCAGACTATAAAGTTGAAAATCTCTTTCAATTGATGGTTGATAATAATGCATCAGATCTTCACCTGGCTATAGGTACATCTCCAAGTTTAAGAATAATGGGGGATCTGACAAAAACAGATCTACCTCCTTTAGATGGAGAGCAAACTATGGCAATGATATACAGTCTGTTAAATCAGAAACAGATTCAGGTTCTGGAAGAAACAGGAGATCTGGATTTCGCGAGTGAGGTTCCCGGCCTTTCAAGGTTTAGAGGAAATGCACTTTTTGAAAAAAATGGACTCGGCGCAGTGTTCAGACTGATACCTTCAGTTGTGCCAAATATAGAGACCCTGGGTCTGCCACCTGTACTAAAGAAAATATGTGACTTCAAAGGAGGCCTTGTTATAGTAACAGGAGCTACAGGAAACGGTAAATCAACAACTCTGGCAGCCATGATAGACTATATAAATCGTACCAGAAATGCTCATATAATTACTATAGAGGATCCTGTAGAATTTATTCATGAAAGTAAAAAAAGCCTTATAGTGCATAGAGAAGTAGGCCTTCATACAAAAACCTTTGCAAGTGCCATCAAAGATTCTGTCCGTGAAGATCCTGATATACTGCTTATAGGAGAATTAAGAGATTTTGAGTCCATAACTCATGCATTAAAAGCTGCAGATATGGGAATTCTGGTTTTCGGTACCCTCCATACAAATAGTGCATCTAAAACCCTGGACAGAGTTATAGATGTCTTCCCACCGGAACAGCACAGCCAGGTGAGATCACTTATTGCTGAATCTCTTCGAGCAGTAATAGCTCAAATACTTGTTAAAACAAAAGATGGACGAAACCGTGTTCCTGCTGTTGAGATATTACTTTCAACATCAGGTCTGTCAAATATGATAAGAGACGGTAAAACTACTATGATACCAACTATTATACAGAGTGGTGCCGAACTTGGTATGCAGAGTCTTGATAATGCCCTGGGGAAACTGGTTCGTGAAGGTAAAATCAGCCTGGACGCAGCAAAAGCAAGAGCCCTCGATGTAACGAGACTGGGTGTGGCTTAAGTATATATGAAAATTATTACTCTTGGAACAGGTGCAGCTGTTCCAACTCTCCAGAGAGGCCATCCGGCAGTACTGCTCTGGTGGCAAGGTAAGTATTTTCTTTTTGATTGTGGAGAAGCAACTCAGGTTCAATTTCGAAAAGCAGGATTAAAGTTTTCTCGTCTTGAAGCGATTTTTATTTCTCATCTTCATGGAGATCATATACTGGGGATAATGGGTTTATTAATGTCTCTGGAGCTTTCTGAAAGAAAAAAGCCTCTCCATATCTATGGACCTGCTGGTATAAAAGAATATATAGAAACTTCAACAAAGTTAATGAATACGGTCTTTAATTTTGAAATTAATATAACTGAAATTAGAGCAGATTTTAATCTGGAAGAAAAAGGTTATAGTATTAGAGCTCTTCCCCTGGAACACAGAGTATTTTCCCTGGGTTATTCTTTTAGAGAACATAATCATCCCGGAAAATTTTATATAGAAAAAGCCAGAGAATTTTGCATACCGGAAGGCCCTCTTTATGGCAAACTTCAAAGAGGAGAAAATATAGAATTGCCAGACGGTAGAATTATAAATTCTCATGAAGTAGTTGGTAAAGCTGTAGAAGGGAGAAAGATTGTATATTGCGGAGATACCAGACCTTGCTTAAACGCAGTTAAACTGGCGGAAGAAGCAGATTTATTGATATATGAAGGTACTTTTGAACCTGATGCTCTGGATAAGGCAAAAATAAGCGGTCACTCTACAACTCTTGAAGCAGCAGAGATTGCTTTGAAGGCAAAAGTTAAGAAACTAATAATAACACATATAAGCTCGAGATATCATGATGAAGAACACCTTTTAGGTAAAAGTACGGAAATTTTCCCTTCTACAATACTGGCAAGGGATTTAATGGAAGTGGAGATACCTCTGAAACGTGAAGAGTGAAGAGTTTAATATTCATCACCTATCACTTCACCCACTTCACTCTTCTTCTTCAACTTCTTCTTCTTCGTCAATCTCCTCTTCTTCTTCAACCTCTTCTTCTTCTATATCCTCTTCATCCTCTTCTTCATCATCGGCCGGCAGTTCTGCTACAGGGGCTTCATAAACTTCTCCTAGTTCACCTAACATAAGCTGTTCCACATCGCCATCTTCCTGCATTTCAACATCATCTTCAACCTCTTTTGAACCGGTGATAAGGGCTATAGCTGTTACTTCATCCTGGTCTTTCAGTTTTATAAACCTTACACCTCTTGTGTTTCTACCTATTATAGAAATACCTTTCAATTTAATTCTGATTATATTGCCCTGTTCTTTTGTAATTATAAATATTTCATCTTCGAGTGATACCTGTTTCAATCCTACAACAATGCCCCTGGCCTTTTTTAAATTAATACTCTTACGCCCCTTTCCTCCCCGTCTTTGTTTGGAATAAGCAGAAATAAGTGTTAATTTACCATAGCCTGAACTGGTAACGGTGAGCAAATAACTTTCTTCTCTGATTACAACCATAGCAACTACACTATCATCCTCTTTCAACCTGATACCCCTCACACCTCTTGTCACCTTACCCATAGGACGGGCATCACCCTCATAAAAATGTATGGCCATACCGTTCTTTGTCCCCAGGATGATTTCCTGATTACCGGATGTCATTTCAACACCTATAAGTTCATCGCCTTCTGTGAGTTTTATAGCATTAAGGCCCGTATTTCTTAAAGTCGTATCATATTCTTTCAACTCGGTCTTTTTTACATATCCTTTTCTGGTAGCCATGAAAAGATATTTGTCATCTGTGAAATCTTTAACAGGTATGACAGCATTTATTTTTTCATTGGGAAGCATATTTATAAGATTTACAATGGCAGTACCCTTTGCATAACGGCTCGCATCTTCTATATGATGAACCATAAGGCGGTAACATTTGCCCATATTTGTAAAGAAAAGGAGTTTATGGTGTGTTGTTGTAACAAAGATATGTTCAACAAAATCTCCTTCTTTTGTTATTATACCTATTATCCCTCTGCCTCCTCTTCGCTGACTTTTATAGGTATTCAAAGGCAGTTTCTTTATATATCCATGATGTGTCATAGTTACCACTACATCTGATTCAACTATAAAATCTATTTCATCCATTTCTATCTCTTCATCAACTATAACACTTCTTCTTTCATCTGCATATTTACTTTTAACCTGGGAAAGTTCCAGTTTTATTTCTGCCATAAGCCTTCTTTCACTGGTAAGTATTTCTTCATATCTGGTAATATCTTTTAAGAGTTCAGCATATTCCTGGTTTAATTTATCCACTTCAAGTCCTGTAAGGCGTGAAAGCCTCATTTCCAGGATTGCATTTACCTGTTCCAGGGTAAATTCGAAGGAATGTATAAGAGATTTTCTTGCCCTATCTGGATTAGCAGATTTTCTTATTATATCTATAACTTCATCTAAATGATCAAGGGCAATCTGAAGTCCTTCCAATATATGGGCTCTGGCCTTTGCTTTATTCAAAAGATAGACAGTTCTTCTTTTTACTACAACCCTGCGATGTTCTACATAATGATGGATCATATCTTTAAGGGTCAATATTTTCGGTGTACCATCTACAAGGGCAAGGGCATTTACATTGAAATTGGATTGAAGGTTAGTCTTTTTATAGAGTTGATTTAATACCACTTCTGCATTTACATCTTTTTTAACTTCAATAACAATCCTCATACCTGTTCTATCAGATTCATCCCTGAGATCCTGTATGCCTTTTATCTTCTTATCCTTCGCCAGTTCTGCTATTTTTTCTACAAGTTTTGCTTTGTTTATCTGATAGGGAAGTTCTGTAATAATTATTAAATCTTTAGTACCTTTAGGATTTTTTTCAAAGAGCACTTTTGGTCTCATTGTGATACTGCCGTGGCCTGTTTTATAGGCATCTCTTATACCTCTTCTCCCTACTATCTGTCCACCTGTTGGAAAATCAGGTCCTGGCATAATATGCATGAGTTCTTCAAAACTTATTTCGGGATTATCAATAAAGGCTATTATGGCATCAATTGTTTCTCCTAAATTATGGGGAGGTATTTTAGTTGCCATACCTACGGCTATACCGTCAGAACCCCCTATTAATAAATTTGGCAAAAGGGCAGGCAATACAACAGGTTCTTTAAGAGAATTATCAAAATTAGATCTGAAATCAACTGTATCTTTATCTATATCTTTGAGTAATTCAAGGGTAATGGGAGAAAGTCTTGCTTCTGTATAACGGTATGCAGCAGCAGGGTCACCGTCTACAGAACCAAAATTTCCGTGTCCGTCTACTAAAGGGTACCTCAGGGAAAAATCCTGGGCCATTCTCACAAGAGAATCATATACTGCCATATCACCGTGGGGATGGTATTTACCAAGGACATCACCTATAATTGTAGCGGATTTTTTGTGTGGTTTATCGGGATAAAGAGAGAGATTATCCATTGAGTATAGTATCCTGCGATGAACAGGTTTAAGACCATCTCTTACATCAGGAAGTGCTCTTGAAACTATAACACTCATAGCATAATCAAGATAGGAAGATTTCATTTCATCTGTTATTGAAACAGGTATTATTCTTTTAGCAATGGTATTTGTAAACATATGAACTCCTTTTAAAAAGCATTCAGCCTTCAGCTATCAACAGACAGATTTGGTATAATCCTAGCTGCGAGCTAAATATCTAAATTCTTTACTTTTTTGGCATAACGCTGGATGAATTCTTTACGGGGTTGTACCTGGCTACCCATAAGAGTTGAAAAAATATCTTCTGCTTCCTCTGCATCTTCTATTGATACCTGCTGAATTATTCTCGTCTCAGGGTTCATAGTAGTTTCCCATAATTGCTCTGCATTCATTTCTCCGAGACCTTTGTATCTCTGTATGGTATATCCTTCTTTAAATTTTCTAATCGCATTATTTAATTCATTATCATTATAGGCATAAACTGCCTGTTTTTTCTTTGATACTTTATATAAAGGAGGTTGAGCAATATAAATATTTCCGTTTTCTATGAGCTGTGGCATATATCTGTAGAAAAATGTAAGAAGGAGTGTTCTTATATGGGAACCATCCACATCTGCATCTGTCATAATTATAACTCTGTCATATCTCAGTTTTTCCAGGTCAAAATCACTCTTATCTCCGTTGCCGTTGTCTGTGGAAAGTTTTATTCCAACTCCTATGGCTGTAATCATGGATTTTATTTCTTCATTTTCCATAATTTTATCTATTCTGGCTTTTT
This sequence comes from Bacillota bacterium, assembly GCA_022704525.1. Classification (GTDB taxonomy): domain Bacteria; phylum Vulcanimicrobiota; class SpSt-956; order SpSt-956; family JAKJGF01; genus JAKJGF01. The sequence goes on from JAKJGF010000031.1 coordinate 25,048, forward strand.
CAATATTTAAAATTTTACCGCGAAGAGGTAGGATTGCCTGAAAATGTCTGTCTCTGCCTTGTTTGGCACTATTATGGACAAATACACCTGAAGTAAGAGCAAAATTGTGAGTATTTGGTACTTCTATATCATAGACATCCATTTTTTCAGTTAACCACTCAATCTTCTTCACCTTATGATTATAACACCTTACAGATTCCTCTGGAGAAAGAAAATCTCCATTAAAAAATCTCTCTACAAAGGTCTCAAGTAATAAGATATTTTTACATCCCGGCACATTACGTCTAATCTCATTGAATTTTTTTAAATTACCTTCTTCATCCAGAACCTTTTTCATCAAAGAAAACGTATTATTAAAATATGCTCTGTTATATATCTCTTTTCGTTTAGAACGAAATTCTTCTGTCCATTGTTCTTTTGTCTTATTGCTCCTCCAGTTTTTCAGATTTTCATCTTTCCACTGTTCTTTAGATGTCTTTGAAAGGTGGTCTCGTTTTTCAGGATATTTTTCAAAATGTTCTCTAATTCTCTCTGATGGTTTTTTTCTATTACTTTCCTGAGACCAGTATTCTTTTTGTAATCTATTAAGTCTCTCATTATTAGTCTTTCTATAACTCTCATCAGATTGATAGAAATCAAGAAATTTTTCTGCCATATATTTTTTATAGTCTTTATCCTGCCATTGTTTCCTGGCACGTTCACTCAATTTTGAGCGAATCTCAGGTTTCATCATAGCCTGGCGCATCTTCTCACGATATTCATTTTTACGCCTTAACTGTTTACACTTTTCTTTTATTTCAGGTCTGTGTAATGTTTTATCTATTTGTTCGGCATGTATAGCTAAATGTTCTTCCTCTGATAAACGAATAATATTAGTAGGATTATTGTTTAGTTTATTATAGTCAATATGATGCCTTACTTCACCTCTGGAAACCTCATAAAAATTATTTCGAAGATTATAATCATCTGCAAGTATATGAGTAAATAACCAGTGGTGACTGGAAGGATTTAGTACCATCTCATATCCCTCGATAGTTATTCTATGCTCTTTTCTGGAGAGTTTTCTATTTAATGGCATAAGGGAAGCTCCAGTTTTAAGATATTGAGCTTCAACATATTCTCCATTTCGCAACATAAAAAGATGAGCAGAAGTACAAATAATTTCTTCATCATTATCCAGAGTAATCTTTATTACGTCTGAATTTTCTTTTGTACGTCTCGGATATAAAATCCTTTCAATTCCGATTGAACCATCGTCCATAAGGGTATAACAGAAATTTTTCTTACCCTTTCTGTCTTCTTCAATCAATTCAACAAAAGTCAATTCCCTGCCATCAGTAAGAGCAACTTTTGTATCACCTGAAAAACAGCCACCTGCAGAATCTCCTTCCACCAGATATATTTCACATTCGGAAGGATCTCTGCTTGCGCAGTCTGCAAGCTTTCCCGGAAGGGCATTCGAAAACCCGGGCTTACTTCTTATAATATCCCTGGCCCTTTTGGCTGCTTCTCTTGCTCTTGCTGCCTTATCTGCTTTATTTACTATCTCTTTTCCAGCTTTGGGGTTTTCTTCCAGGAAAAGACTGAAATATTCATCTACAACAGAATCCACAATACCCTGCATCTCACTGTTTCCGAGTTTTGTTTTTGTCTGACCTTCAAACTGGGGGGCAATTAATTTTACTGAAATTACAGCAGTAAGACCTTCTCTTACATCTTCTCCGGAGAAATTCTCATCATTTGGTTTTAATAAACCCTTTGCTCTGGCATATTTATTAATACTTCTCGTAATGGCAGATTTAAAACCTGTAAGATGGGTTCCTCCCTCTATGGTTTTTATATTATTTGCAAAAGAAATTATAAAATCTTTATAGGTATCTGTATATATAAAGGCTACTTCTATCAGATTCTTTTCCACTGTTTTACATATATAAATAGGTTCTGGATGAATGAGTTCCTTGCTTTCTGTCAGATCTTTTACAAAAGATATTATGCCACCTTCGTAGCAGAAGGTTTTGCTTTCACCTGTCCTTTCATCTTCCAGAACTATAGTTAAACCTTTATTAAGATAGGCCTGTTCTTTTAACCTTCGCTGGATTACTTCGTAACTGAATTCTAAAACCTCAAAAATTTTGTCATCAGGTCTAAAGGTTACCAGTGTGCCTGTCTTTTCTGTCTTACCAACTGATTTAAGAGGCCCAAAAGGCTCTCCCCTTCTATATTCCTGGACGTAAATCTTATTGTTTCTGTATACTTCCACTTTTAACCACTCGGACAGAGCATTTACTACAGATACGCCCACTCCATGTAACCCCCCTGATACATTGTAACCGCCTCCGCCGAATTTACCACCTGCATGAAGTATTGTCATTACGACTTCTACGCCTGTTTTATTCTGTTCCGGTACTATATCTACAGGAATACCTCTTCCATTATCAAGAACAGAAACAGAATTATCGTTATTTATAGTAACTATAATTTTATCACAGGCGCCGGACAGTGCTTCATCAATACTGTTGTCTACAACTTCATAAACCAGATGATGAAGTCCTTTCCCATCAGTGCTGCCAATATACATAGCAGGTCTTTTTCTGACAGCTTCAAGACCTTCCAGTACCTGAATATTTTCAGCTGTATATTCTGTATCTTTCTGTTTCATTTATAAAGCCTCCTAAAATAAATACTAAGCTTCCAGCAGTCAGTTCTTGTATGGACATTTTATACTCTTGAAAAGTAAATAATACGGAACTAATATCTGATTCTGGAGGTTTTTATAACTTCGACAGAAAGAAGGATTTTCCTGCTTTTACAGGGAATATAATCAGGTTAACTTCTGAAAGGAATGGAAGAATATGTACCTTTATGTAGGAGAAGATTTGTTAATTCTCAAAAATAAAATACTCTATATTGCAGACTGGACAGAAAAATTCTATAAAGATAATAAAGATTTCTTTGAGAAAAAGAGACTTATAAATTTATCAGTTTCCCCTGTGAAATCTCTTATTGGATCTTCAGATGGTATCCTCTACTGTTCTCCCATAGATGCAAGAACTTTAAAAAAAAGGATGAAAAACATTTAACATTAGAATTGAATTAACAAGTTTTATCTGTACCGGGATATTTTCTTTTTCCATATCTGGCCGAACAGAAGAGTTCGTTTTCTATTCTGGCAATTCCGCCGTTGAAAAACATTGTATCAGGGTAGGGAGAACCTATTACCAGTAATGGATATACCTTCAACGTATTTTCCTCCTTAAGTCGTGAGATGTGAGACGTGATCAGTATTAAACTCTTCGCTTTTCACTTTTCACTTCTTTTCACTACTTATTTCCCAAAATCATTTTCTCCCTCATTTCGAAGAGTGTTTTACTTAAACCGACTCTGTATGTATGAGGATTTTCAAGCCTTTTATGTCCTTCATGGAGCATGGAAAGATTTTTTAATGTATTTTCCCTTATTTTAAGGGTTTCCTCCAGGGGCCCATCATATATTATCTCTCCTTTTTCCATAACCTTTACCTGAAGTAGTTTGGAAGCAACTCCTTTAACCATAGTATGAAGATCTCTGTAAAAAGGATCATAAAAAGTATAATTTAATCTGGTTTCAGATTCTTGTAATTGAGAGTCATGTATAAGTACATCTGCTTCATATTGATTCTTCTCGTTTATAAGGCGAATATCCCATTTAGGGCCCGGGAGAGTACTTTTCGATACATTCCCGGAAAGCTTTATAACAGGTATAACTTTTCCATAAGGGTCTATCTTAAAAGTTTCTTTATAAACACATCCAAGTGAATCTTCAGGCGTAACAGCCCTTGTTCCAACTCCCCAGACCTCAAGTCTGGCATCCTGAATTCTTTTAAGTGACTGTATCTGATATTCATCTAAATCATTGGAAGCTATAAGTTTTACATCTTTTAGCCCTGCTGCATCGAGCATGGCACGGGCTATTTTACTCCTTTCTGCAAGGTCGCCAGAATCATCTCTTATAAGGATTAACTGATTATAACCTTCTTTTCTTAATTTCTTTATCTCTTCTATAGCTGCTACCATACCTTTTTTAAGAAAATCGAATGTATCAGCCAGAAAAGAAGCCATGTGAGGATATACTGCAGAGTATGCCTCAAAAGCATTTCCATCATCTTTAAATGCCAGAACCCAGCTGTGAGCGTGTGTTCCCAGAGGTTTTTCAAGTTTATATTTTTTTGCAGCATAGGTATTGGATGTGCCATTCATACCACCTATAATAAGAGCTCTCGAAAGCTCTGCAGTCCCTCCTGTTCCTGCCATCATTCTTCTGAATGAAAAATCCACCACTGGATCACCTGCAGCAGCCCAGCATATACGGGCAGCTTTACTTGCCAGTCTTGTCTGAGTATTATAAATATTCAATAATGCTCCTTCCACGATATGTGTATCTACAGGATTACCTGTAACTCTCATAAGTGTATTATTGGGAAATACCAGCTCACCTTCAGGTATGGCCCATACATCTCCAGTAAATCGCCACCCTGAAAGATAATCTAAAAAACGTTCTTTTTCTTTAACATGAACCTTAGAAAATTCAGGAAGCTTTTCAAGAAAATCTATATCACTTTCAGAAAAATGAACATTTTTGAGAAATTCCAATGCATTTGCAAGGCCGGCACAAATGCAATATCCACCATTATCTGGAATTCTTCTGAAATACAAATCATGGCCGAATTTATATTCTATTAGTTTTCCTGCAGAAAACCCGCTCGATAACATATATCCCAGATACTCAAGGACTTTAAAACCTCCACACATAGTTAATTCATAAAAATCTGTATTAAGAGCAGAGAATTGATTTGTCTCTTCAAAAATCAAATTCAATTTATGAGACATTTTATTTACTCCCTTCGAAGATTCTAAAAATAACGATTATAATTTCTAAATAAGTAATAGATATCCTTTTTTCATATGGTAACAAGCTACTCTTTTTATATTGCTTTTATTTAATTTTCGTAGTATCATAATATGGGTTATTTTTCAAAAAGAGTGATTTTTAGAAAACTCTTTTGAGGGAGTCAATTAAATGGCCAGTGATAATGATTTTTCTGATTTTTTAAAAGAGATTGAAGAAAAACTCCATAATCTTTCCATAAAAAAAGCTCTTTCATATCGCAATCAGTATTTAGGAGAAAATCATATTAATCCATCTGTTATTGATAGAGAAATGGCTGATCTTATTCTTCGCCCCGATTTATATGATAGATTGATGGAATGGAGAAATAGAAGTAAAGATAAAATCCTGGAAAGAAAAATTGATTTACTTCTCAGGGAAGTACTCAAAGCCAGAGTTTCATATGAACCGGAAATTTTCAGGCTTACCAATAAAATAAACAAAAAAATTCAGACCTTTATACCAAAATTAAATGGAACTGACACAACCAGAAGTCAGTTAGATGATATAATAAGAAAAAATCCTGACAGGATATTACGAGAAAAAGCCTGGTGGGCAGAAGTTAATCTGGGTGAACTAATTGAACGGGACGTTATAGGTCTGATAAAATTGCGAAATCAAAAAGCCAGAGAACTTGGATATAATCACTATGGAGAGATGATTCTTATTCTGGAAGATATAAACCAGGATAAACTTTTTATATTATTCAGAGATATCTTAAAACATACTGATAAAATTTGGAAAAATACTATAAAGGACTCCAGGGAAAAATTAGGGATAGATATAGTTTATCCCTGGGATATAAAATATTATAAATATAAATATCTAAATGCTGTGTCCGATCATTATTTCCCAAAGGATGGAATAATAGATAATTTCAGGAAATTACTAAAACATTTTAATATTGATCTCGATAAATTACCGATTCAGGTGACATATCAGGATATTCCCTACGGAGGAATCTGTATTGTCGTAGAAATAGGAAAAGATGTAAGAGTACTTACAAACCCGAATGATGGTCATCACTGGTATAAGATAATGTTTCATGAACTCGGACATGCTCTTCATGCCAGTATGATATCTAATAATTCATATATAATTTCCTCAGGAGATCCTGATTTTTTCTGGGAAGGAATGGCATGTGTAATCCAACAGATTACCTCAGAAAGAGAATGGTTAAGAGATCATTTCGATCTGCCAGAAAAGGTTATAAAAGAATTTATA
>JAKJGF010000032.1 GCA_022704525.1 Bacillota bacterium
TCTTCAGAGGTCTTCTCAGGTTCTTTTAGGACTTCTTCTGTCTCTTCCTCAAGAGGTGTTTCTTCAGAGGTCTTCTCAGGTTCTTTTAGGACTTCTTTTTCTTTTTTCTTAACCTCTTCTTGAAGTTCTTTCTCCAATTCCTCTTCTTCCATTTGCATAGCTTCATCCTGTTCTTCTATAGAAAGATCATCAAAAGCCTCTTCATCACTTTCCTCTTCTATAGAAAGATCATCAAAAGTCTCTTCATCACTTTCCTCTTCTATAGAAAGATCATCAAAAGCCTCTTCATCACTTTCTTCATATTCCTCTTCTTCCAGTCCTTCAAAATCCTCTTCTACCTCTGGTTCATTGGCTTCCTCTTTTACCTGTAAATCTTCAGTAAATTCTTCCAACCCTTTCTCTGATGAAGTTTTTCCCTGTAATCTTGCAGCTTCTGTAATTCTCTTAAAATCCCGGGAAAATTCCTCAAGTGCTGTTTGATCAAATTTTTCTTTTGGTTTTAAACTTTCTTTCTTTTCCTCTTCTCTTATTTGAGTAATAGTATCCTTTTCTCCTGTCCATTCAAGTAAACCCGGTACTGCCTGATCGTCATCATCTTCTTCCTCTAAAGGTGTAAGAGGTCCTGATGTCATCTCATCATCAAGGTCTAAATCATAAAATTCATCAGAGGTCGTACCTTCTTCATCAATCTGAAGGTCAAAAACATCATCACTTACGTTTTGTTCTTTAGGGATAACAACATTATAATTTTGAAGTGCCTCAAGCATAGCTTTCGCATCAGCAAATCTATTATAAACCTCCCTCTCAAGAGCTCTCATTATTATTTGTTCTAAATTCGTACTTATACCTGGGTTAAAAAAAGATACAGGTTCAAAATCAAGAGGTACAGGTACCTCGCCTGTTAGTAAATGATGCATTGTAGCACCAAGGGCATAAATATCACTTCTGGGTTCAACCTGACCTTTATATTGTTCTTTAGGGGCATAACCATCTGTACCAATTGATGTTTTTGATACCTTCTGTTCAGGATTAACAACTCTTGCAATACCAAAATCCACGAGCATTGCTCTACCGTCTACGCGAATCATAATATTAGCAGGTTTTATATCACGATAAATTATAGGGGGAGACTGATTGTGAAGGTAATCCAGGACTGTAAGAATTTGTTGAGCCCACTCCACAACCTTATCTTCTGTAAGGAAGGGCGTACCCTCTCTTTCGAGTATGGTATCGAGATCTTCTCCTTCTATAAAAGACATTACAAGATAATATCTTCCATTTTCTATAAAATAATCATATACAACTGGAAGATGATCATGTTGCAGGTTAGATAAAATTTTTGCTTCAGTATTAAATCGCTTTATTGCATATTCTTGCTCTTCAGAGTTATCATAATCTGAAAACAATTCCTTTACTGCACAAATTCTATCAAGTCTTCCATCAGTGGCTTTATATACTGCCCCCATACCTCCGGCTTTAATCAGAGAAAGAATTGTATAACGGCCTCCTATTATACTATCTGGAGATAATGAACTACTGAGTAAAGTGCTCCCTCCTGCTATCTCTTCTCCACAATAACTGCAGTATTTATCCGTATCATTATTTTTAGTACCGCAAAGTTTGCAGTAAAGGGTCATCTTATCACCTCTAGAATGGTACATTATGAATATGTATCTATTATTAAAAATAAATCAGGAAATGAATTCAAAATAAATATATTAGTGATTGCTGAAAAAATTCCTCCTCATCCTTTTATTGTAATAAAATATATTTCTTAAATTACTATTAGCTATCACCTACCAGCTTTTCCAGCTGAAAGCTGATAGTTAATAGCTTTAAACATAAAAGGTTTATTTTTACTGAAGCTAATAATTTAATAATAATGAAAATCCCTGTGCATACTGGTTAAAATATCTTAATTTTTTCTAAATCCTGGAAACTATTACAATCTTTCTTTTTATTTACAATTTTGAATATAGCGTTGAGTACCTCGCTAATAGAAAAAGGCTTTAAAAGAAGGGGATTGATTTCTCGATCAAAAAAACTTAAAGTTTCAAAATCATTTATCGCTCCAGACATAAATATAAAATTTTCTATTAGTTCAGATTGTTGACTTTTCAATAAATTATAAAGCTCATTACCATTCATATTGGGCATTTTTATATCACAGATGATAACATGGAAATAACCTTTTGAGTCAATCTTTTCAAGAGCAATTTTACCATCTTTAGCAAGCTCCACCCTGTTTTCTTCACGAGATAGAATTTCTTTAAAAAGTTGTAACACTGTATCTTCATCGTCTATAATCAGAATATCCAGTTCCCTGATAACTGGATATTCAGAAGAGTATGACCTTATTTCATTAATACATCCATTATCAATAATCAATGGTAATTCTATTGTAAAGCAGGCACCTTTACTTTCCTCACTCTTTACATAAATATAACCTCCATGGTCTTTAATTATTCCATAAGACAGACTTAAACCAAGTCCTGTCCCTTTCCCTACCTCTTTGGTAGTAAAAAACGGATCAAAAATTTTCGTTATATTTTCTTTAGGAATACCGGGTCCTGTATCTATAAATTCCATAATAAGACTGGTTTCTTTACTGTATGTTCTGATAATCATACTTCCTGACTGACAGGCAGAAGTCATAGACTGATGGGCATTATTAATAATATTAAGAAAGACCTGTTGTAATTGATGAGGATCTCCCAGAGTAACAGGTAAATTTAAATCAAGATCACTAATAACCTCAATATTATCAACTCTCATCTCATAAGATTTAAGTTCTAACACATTATTTATAATTCCATTTATATCAACTCTTGTCTTTTCCGATTTATGCATTCTGGCAAAAGACAATAAATTCTGAACAATTCTTCTGGCTCTACTCGCTTCCTGATGAATACGTTTTAAATCATTATAAAGAGGTTTATTCACTTCCAGCATAAGTAATTCTGTAAACCCTATTATACCTGTTAAGGGATTATTTAATTCATGAGCTACCCCTGATACTAATTGTCCCATAGTAGAAAGTTTTTCTGATTGGATAAGCTGACGTTGTAATTCTCTTTCTTGTAAAATATTTCTGATTATATGAGCTATTCCAATATTCTTACCTTTTTCATCTCTTATAACAGAATAAGTTATTTTGACAGGAACCCTTTCCCCGGATTTAGCTATCCTTTCTGTTTCTATTTCTTCCAGCAGTCCTTTTAGAAGAGCTTCCTGTATAATAAGATTTCTTTGAATTTTCAACTCATCAGGAATTAATATTTCACAGGCTCTACCTGTGATTTCTTCGGTTTCATAACCAAATATTATTTCTGCACCTTTATTCCATGAAGTTATTATACCATCATTATCAGTTCCTATTATAGCCAGAGGTGCATTGGTAGTAATATTGGCCAAAAAATGTAACTCTTTTTCTGCCTGTTTTCGAACAGTTATGTCTCTGGCAAAACCCTGAACAAGCTGTTTGCCGTGAAAATCAATTAATTTTGCACTTACTTCTACAGGTAATGCCAAACCATCCTTTTTTTTATAAGAGGTTTCAAAAATCAATTCTTCTTCGTCTCTTATTTTTCTTAGTATCTCTTCTGCTTTTAATGATGAAGATGAAGAAATTAAATCACTCATAGACATTTTAATAAGCTCATCTTCAGAAAAACCTAAAGCCTCAATAACTTTACGGTTTCCTCCTATTACAGAACCCGTTTCCGGGTCATGAAGAAGTATTAAATCCAGAGCATTATCAAAGAGTTGATGATAATTTTTTTCTGATTCACTTACTCTCTCATAAAGTCTGGCATTTTCCATAGCTATAGCTACCTGGGAGGCTATTTGATTTGCCACTTCCAATTCAGTTGTAGAAAAAGCATTTTCTTTATAACTGCCTATATTAAGACTCCCAATGGTTTTTCTCCTGACATTCAGAGGGACAATAATAGCAGACAAAACTTTATCTAAATCCGGAGTAACAGAGAGTTCCAGTATTTTTTTATCAGAAAAACTTAAAGTAGTTCCACCTGTTATGTTCTGAGTCAGAAATGAACTTTCAAAAGGTATATAAAACTCCTCTCCCACTTCAATGTTAGCATGAGGAACAAGGGTTCTGACTTTAACAAATTTATTACCTTTATTTAGCAATGCAACACTTATTAAATCATAATCTATTAATCTTTTAGTCTGACAGCCTATTATTTTAAGTACTTCTTCCAAATTCAGGCTCGAACTGATTGCTTTATTTATTTCATTTATAACAGATATTCTTTCTACTTCTTCTATAGATGCTTTCAAAGTATTTTGCAATTTTATCAGACGGAGAATACTATTAATTCTGGCAAGTAATTCTCTATGGTCAAAAGGCTTTACTATATAATCATCTGCCCCTTTTTTAAAGCCTTCAAGTCTTACTTCCATATCATGCCTGCAGGTCAGTATAACGACAGGAATATTCTTTGTCTTACTATCATTCTTAAGTATTCTACATACTTCCAGACCATCTATTTTAGGCAACATTATATCAAGAATAATAAGGGAAGGTTTTTCTTTCTTTGCCTTTTGTAAACCTTCCTCTCCATCATAAGCAGCAGTTATTGTAAAACCCTCACTCTGTAACTGTAATTTCAATAATTCGACTGTCTTTTTTTCATCTTCTACAATCAAAATACTATTATTTTCCATATAATTAACACCTTATTAAATAAAAACGAATTTGACAGCCAATTTAAACAACTCCTCTTTTGTTAAAGAATTACAAAAAAGGATTATCTTCTTTTACTATAGAATTTACTATCTGAATTTTCTTTTTTTATATAAAATTATTGCTATCATTATAATTGGTATAATTAAAACAGGTGCCACACAGGGAATAAATATAGAGGTAATGCTTAGAAAAACAAGTATAAAAACCATAAAAATAGTAAAAAATGGTTCGGGAAATGGCCATGTCCACCACAATTTTCCCTGTCCTTTTGTAAACTTTAAAATTCCACTGACCACAGTAGCCAGCAAAATTGTTAATTTTCTGAGCATAATGAGTACCTCTTCCATATTTTTTAGATTATACCATTATTTTACTCTCTCTGCAAATACTTCTCGTAAACTATTTAAATTTATTAAGGAGTAAAGATTATGGAAAAAGAAGATAAAAAATTGTTACTCAGAACAATTCCTTCTCTGGAAAAATTAATTTCCTCAGATGAATTTAAAAATTTTAAAGGTATCTATCCAAGAAGATTAGTTTTAAAGATTGCAAGAAATTGTATAGAAAATATAAGAACAAAAATTTTAAATAATTCCTCTACTGTGTCAGTAGATGATTATTCTATATATTCACAGGTTAAAGAGGAACTCCAGAGATGGGATAGACATGGTATTAAACGAGTAATAAATGCCACAGGTGTACCATTACATACGAATATGGGGAGAAGTCCTTTATGTGAAAGGGCTAAAAAAAGACTGGAAAGTATTTTAGAGACCTATTGCAGTCTGGAAATAGATGGTGAAACAGGTAAGAGAGGTTCCAGAAGTAAGAGAGTAGAAAAACTTCTCAGTGAATTTACTGGAGCTGAATCTGCAGTGGTAGTTAATAATGACAGTTCTGCAGTTCTTCTGGTGCTGGAAAATCTTGCAAAGAATAAAGAGGTTATAATATCCAGGGGTGAACTGGTTGAAATAGGGGGAGGCTTTCGGATACCGGAAGTGATGGAAAGAAGTGGTTGTCATCTGGTGGAAGTTGGTACAACCAACAAAACCAGACTTATAGATTATAAAAAGGCTATAACTCCAAATACAGGTATGTTACTTAAAGTTCATACAAGTAATTTCAAGATAATAGGGTTTACTGAATCTGTATCGTTAGAAGAACTTATACATATGGCTAAAAGTGAAAATCTTCCATTATTTTATGATCAGGGAAATGGACTTATGATAAACCTGATGCCCTATGGTTTCGAACATGAGTTGAATGTAATAGAATCTATAAAAGCAGGTGTTGACATAATCGCTTTCAGTGGTGATAAACTATTTGGAGGCCCTCAGGGAGGAATAATTTTAGGTAAAAAAAAGTATATTGAACCATTAAAAAATGATCCCCTTATGAGAGCTTTAAGACCTGACAAAATGACTCTTGCATGCCTTGAAGCAACAATAGAGGAATACTTAACAACAGAAAATCCTGAAGAAACTATACCTATTCTTAATATGCTCACAGAAAAGCCAGCAAAATTAAAGAAAAGGGTAGAGGATTTTATACAGGAACTTATAAATATAAAAAATCCTGAAACTGAAATAAATCTTACAGAAGGTTTTTCAGAAATAGGAGGAGGCACCTTCCCGGGCTTTTCTCTGCCTACATTTATGGCAGGTATAAAATCACCGGAAGGAGCAAATATATTACAGGAAAAATTACGCAGACAAAATCCTTCTATTTACTGCAGAATATCTGAAGACCAGGTTCTCATTGACCTCCGAACAATAAAAGGGAACGACAGAAAAGACCTTTTAAATGGTTTTAAAAAAGTATTTACAGAAAGACAATTTAATTCTATTGACTAATCACTTAAAAACCTTTAAAATTGAGTTTATAATTCCTAATATATTTTTAATAAAGGTGATAAAAAGATGAATGAAAGTAATAAAAACCTTATAATGTTAAATTATATTTTCCCTTTCTGGGTATCTATCTACACTCTCTTTTTCAGTGATAAAAAAGAGGATCCTGCATGCAAATTTCATGGATGGCAGTCTTTAGCCCTGGGTTTACTGGTTATTCTTACAAGCTGGGTATGTGGACTGGGAATCCTTGTATGGGGATATAGTTTATTTTATGCCTGGAAGATTCACTCCCTTGGCCAGGAGATGACGATACCTATGCTTACTGATTTCGCTCAAAAACAGGCGAACAAATAAAAAACACAGGAGAGATTTTATGGGAGATACTGAGGATAAAAATACAAATATGTCTGCAGCAAGTTATGTACCTATTATAGGGCTTATAGTTTCCATATATAATTTATGCAGTGAAAACAAAAAAGACCCTTACTGTAGATTTCACAGTTATCATGCTTTATTTTTCTGGCTTTCTGTGGGTTTAATTATCATAGGACTGACTTTTATAAATTTACTGGTAGGTTCCTTACCACTTATAAAACTTTTATCTCCTCTTATATCTATAGCCATACTTATTATTCAAATTGGATGTTGTATATATGGTCTTATTTGTGCTTACAAGACTTTTGCAGGGGAAAGCTTCAGTATACCAGTTATAACAGAATATACCAATAACTATCTAAAAGATAAAAAAATGCTTCCTTAAAAATTTATTTGTAGATAAAAATTATAAAAAGACCTAAAAGCACCCTGTACAATACAAAAGGATAAAAAGTTCCTTTTTGTATATAGCCAAGTAAAAATCTTATAGCTATATATCCTGAAATAATAGATGCTATAAGACCTGCAAATAAAGGCATTCCCATAAGTGGCGTATCATGGCAAAATAAGTGTACTACTTTTAATAAAGCCCCACCGGCAATTACAGGAATAGCCATAAGAAAAGAAATTTCAGTAGCATCATCTCTTGAAAAATTACGAAAAAGTCCTGCTGTTATAGTAATACCTGATCTGGATACTCCTGGAGCAAGAGCCAGACACTGAGCAATTGCAATAAACATAATATCTATTATAGTAATGTCCTCAAGTTTTCTTTCATCTTTTTTAATCTTTTCCACACAAAATAAAATGCATCCTAATAAAATAAGAAAAAAAGCTATTAACAGAGGGGACCGAAGATAATTTTCTATAAAATCTTCCAGAAAAAAACCTGTTATCCCCGCGGGGATACAGCTTATTATAAATAACCAGGATAATCTTTTGTAAGGATTCCCACTTAATGTTCTTTCTCTGATTGAAGAAATAAATGCTATAAATAATTTAAATAGCTTTATACGAAAATACCAGATTACACTTAAGAGAGTTCCTAAATGGAGAAGAACATCAAATGAAATATCTACATCTGGCCAATGAAAAAGCCATCTTGTCAGAAATAAATGAGCAGAGCTACTGATAGGAAGGAATTCTGTTAAACCCTGAATTATACCTAAACATAAAGCCTGAAAAATAGTCATTAATTTAAAGCAGAATCTATTGCTTCTTCTTCCTTTTTAGTAAGTTTACCGGGAAATTGTCCCTTACCTATAGTTTTTACTGTAAAATTATTTTTACTAAAACTTATAACAACTCCATCTCCATGTTTACTCAATAGAGCCAATGACACATCATTTGATTTAGTTTCAGAAGAGAATACATCACTTCTGCTAAGACCAATTCTTTCTATACAGTTGGATATCCTTTTTTCAAAATCCTCTGTTATAGCAGAAAACGTATCTGCTTTTCTCAAAACCTTTAAAGACCCTTCACGAATTTCTTCAAGTATAGCAAGAAGGTTGTTGTTGCTTCCAGAATCTGTTGTTTTCTTTGTTTCTTTTTTATTACTTAAGGTTCCTATACGAAGTGTTAGATAAATAAGATAGGCTATAATTAATAAAAGAATTACTATATTTAAAATTAATAAAGTATTAATAAATGCTCATCCTTTATCAAGTATTTTTGAAGATAGATTATTATAACCTGGCACGCCAAGGAAATCATGCCTGTTTTTCTCCATTAATGAAGGTTCTATCTCCCAGAGTTGGTCTCTGGTTTTAATTTCTTCAACTTTTCCCTGGGGTCGTTTTAAAAGTAATACTCCACCACAATCAAGATACTGCCCCATAGATATTTCTCCGTAAAAAGGATGAGGCTTTTCATCTTCTGGCTCTATTATTATATCTTCGGCCTTCAATTTATTTAAAACCTCATCTTCTAAAAACTCCTTTTCAGTTTTAGGAAGGCCATATTTATTAATACTTTCTAAATCTTCTACATTAAAAACAGAATGACCATGTCCATCCTGAGTTACAATATCCAGATTTTTAGTACTTTCTCCGGAGGATAATCTTTTAACAACTTCTCTTATAGTAAGTTCAACAGGTTCTTCAAATACAGAAAAGATCAGATTTTCAAAAAAACGACAGCCATTTTTTTTCATATCTTCTACAAGTGAAAATATTTGCTTCTGGTTAAACGGCTTTAATTCAGGAAGAGGTTTTTTTTCTGAAGCTCTGGCTTCTTTAAACATAAGATCAAGGGCATCCCCTATATCATCTGATATCTTTCCGGGCCCTATTATGCCATCTTCAAAAAGATCTTCTAACATAGAAAAAGCACTTATTGAAAGCCAGTGCCCCATAGCACTGATCAATAAATTGCTGTAATCCAGGTCTATATTTGCATCTTCAAGTTTATGAAGATACTTTTTTTCTATTTTATGTTCTTTCTCTGAAGACTCTCTACCGGATTTCTTACCGGTAATATTATTATCTTGTCCAGAAAAATTCTCTTTTTCTTTCATTATCTAATCTATTTCCTGTACAATATAAAACTTGTTATTCATGAATTATACCATAACCTCAATTATTATAGCAATAATTTTACTAAAATCAAGATAGATGAAGATTTTAATTCTTCCAGTAAGTCCCCCTTACATTTATTTTTGTTCTGCAGAAATTACACTTCTTGTCTTCATCCATCTCATAGGAGGTTATCATATAACCACTTCTACCAATGACAATCTTACCACAGGATGGACAGTAAGTACTTTCTCCTTCCAGTCCCCATATATTTCCAATATAAACATAATGTAATTTTTTCATAGCTATTTCCCTGGCTTTTATAAGTGTTTCCGGAGGAGTTGCAGGGATATCAAGTTTATAATCAGGATGATAGCGAGAAAAATGAACAGGTGTATCTACTCCCAGATTTTCAGATATCCAGTCAGTTAATTTCTCTATATCTTCCTCTGAATCGTTTTGTGTTGGTATAATGAGATTAGTAATCTCTATAAGACAGGATTTGACAGCTCTTTTACATGTTTCAAGTACAGGTTGAAGTTTACTTTTACACAATGTTTCATAAAAGGCCGGATTGATAGATTTTATATCTACATTCATTGCATCTATATAAGGTAAAAGCTTTATAAGAGGTTCCTGGTTTATATATCCATTTGTAACAAGAACATTTTTAAGTCCTTCTTTTTTTATAAGCTTTGCCGTCTCAAAAACATATTCATATCCTATAAGAGGTTCATTGTAAGTATATGCAATACCTGCATTACCTTTTTTATGAGTTGATTTTGCTATTTTTACAGCATCTTCAGGAGTAATCTCCTTTGTAAAACTTGAAAGTATTCTTTCTCCTCTTTCTGCAAGAGCCTGGCTGGAAGACCAGTTCTGACAAAATTCACAGGCAAAATTACAACCAATGGTACCAAGGGACATAATTTTCCAGTTGGGGTAAAAGTGATAGAGCGGTTTTTTCTCTATGGGATCAAAGGGAGAACCAGTATATCGGCTGTAAATAAGGGAATATAATTTACCATCAATATTCTTCCTGGATTTACATACACCTGTCTGACCTTCATCTATAAAACAATTAAATGGACAGAGTCTGCATCTAACTTTCCCTGCATCCAGTTTCTCATAATACATTGCCTCTTTCATAATTTTAGAGTACTCCTTCTTGACTGAGAATTATTTGTTCCTTATTTTTTTTATCCTCTTCTTTATCCTCCTGTTTTTTTACCTTCTTATCTTCACCGTCTACCACTTCCATTCTTTGATCCGTAGTACTCTGAGGAGCATGTCTGGATGAATCCTGTCCGCTCCAGTATAGATTTTCAAAAGAACCTCCTCCGTCAAAAATTTCTGATTTCATAAGAGCACCTCCTTTATTCTACATATTATTACGTTTTCTGTCTGTCACTTTTATTTTACCGTGACTGCTCCCTCTGTTAAATAATAACAAGGGAGGTTTCTAGAGTAAACTTGCCCAAAGACTTCAGTCCGAGTCTTTTTATTATGACAATTATTAGAAATCCGTTTACGGTTTACGCTTATTTGCCTTTAGTAAATAGAGGCTTTACAGTCGCCTAATAGGTTTTGTACAACCTGAAAGTTATAAACTTGTGATTTCAATTATTATTAGCTTTCAGCAATCAGCACTCAGCATTCAGCTTTTTCCTTACGTTGATTGCTGACTGCTTTAAACATAAAAGGTTTATTTTTATTGAAGCTAATAATTTAACAATAATGCAAATTCCTATGCATTTCAATTATATTATACAAGATTTTTATTATTATTGCAAATTCTCTGCCTTTCAGAATCAGTCTGGAAGAAAAAATTGAATTTCTCTGTTCTCTATGATATTGTTATTCAGAAATAATTTATTTAAGGAGGGTTTCAAATTTTATGAGACACATCTACATATTTCTTATATCTTTATTATTTATTTTCTGTTTATATAAACAATCAGGAGGAACTATGGAAAAAATAAATCTTATGAAAAGCCTGGAAGATAATGAAACCGATATTACAGATAGTATAACATCTTATGATCAGGACGGAAGAAAGTCTATTATTGAACTTTATAAAGTCCAGTTAGAATTAAAAAACAAGTATGGATGGGAAATGGAAGAAATCTTTACAGAAGAAATCCTGCTTGAAAATAAACAGGTTTTATTATTATCTGCTAATTGCCTTAAAACATTATCTAAAGGTCCCGCTCTATGGGTCATATCTGGTATTCATGGAGAAGAGCCGGCCGGGCCGAATGCCATAACAGAAAATATTGAAATTTTTGCAAAACTCGACAAAAAAGGCATACCTGTAGTTCTTTTACCCCTCTGTAATCCCCTGGGATACTATAAAAACTGGCGTTATCCAAATACACCAGAATATTCAGAAACCATACCTGGACACAGTGTAGGTGACAGCGAGCATCTTCTTCCAGACAAATCCGAACAGGCAAGGAGTAAAGTTCCTTCTTCAACTGAAAGTGATGCTTTTACAAAAAAGGTACTGGAACTTTCCAATGAATATCCTCCGGTAATTGTTCTGGATTTTCATGAAGATAATCTTCTAGAGAAAGGCTATATATATTCTCAGGGCCCCCTGGGGATAGAAGATCCTGCAGCAACAAAAATAGTAGACCTTTTTCTTGAAAATAATTTTCCCATACATCTTTCAGGGAAAACAAGATTTAATGAAGATATTAAGGGAGGTATTATATCAGGTGTTCAGGATGGCTCTATTGATGAGCTTCTAAGTGCAAAAAAGATTATTTTGAATGGAACTCTCATAGAAGGGCCTTCTGCAAAAAGTGTAATTGTAATTGAAACCAGTTCAATGAATACAGTACTGTCTGAAAGAATAAAGGTTCACAGTAAGATTATGAGTATAATAGAAGATCTGTGGGACTTATATAGATGAAATTCTTTTTTACCTGTGAGTTTGTCTGAATTTTATAAGTGGTGCAAATTTATGTTCCCAGTAATTAATAATTTTCTGTGATGCTTTGAGTGCTTTCAGGGTTTCTATCTGAAAATAATAAGCATCAGGTTCATTCCATCCTGCCAGATGAGAACTTTCATGGACAAGAATACTTCCTATCAGAGGGCCGTAATCATCAGGATTTGTGACAGTTACTGTTCTGGCAATAAAATATATTTCATAAATACCATAGTCATTACCGTTGTGCCAGGTAAAGGCTATTACATCCATTTTCTTTCCTGTCCCTTGAAAAATGATCTTCTTTGTATGGTTACAGACATATTTATAATGAGGATAAGATCTTGTTTTCAAAATAATAAGGCCCTGGTAGATCATATTTATGAAATCCAGAGGGCCTTCTATTTCTATAGATTCAAATTGATAAGTCTGATAATCAGGATAAAGATAACGATTCTCCTGAGACAGAGAGGGAGAATAGACTATTACAAAAATAAATAATAAAATTACAATGAATCTCATAAATAGATAGTGAAAAATTGAAGGCATCTTTCGATGCTTTCAATAACATAAAAAAAACTATAATTTTTCCCTCTGGAAATTTGTCTGTGATAAAAACTGGGAAACAGTCTTCCAAATGGTAATACATATATACCTATCCCTCTACGGTTGTTGGAGCAAAAGATATACCGGTAAAGGGAAAGGTTATACTTAAATAAATAGAAAACTGTATATTCTGTAATAATAGATTCCAGTTAGAACAGGAGCTTAGATTTTGTATATAAATTCAGACAGGTATAAATCTGTGAAGCAGATACCAGTCTACCTGTTACCTTATCAGATTATAACTTCACAGAATGGTTTAAAGAAACTCAGTTTTTACATTAAATGATGTGATAAGTCATACCATAACCCGGCTATACCACCGGCAACAAATCCCACAGCACCTGCACCAAGAGCAATTAAAGCACCGCCGCCAAAAGCCACAACGGCACCTCCTAAAGCAACTCCCCCTATGACTGCACCAATAGTTCCCGGTTTTGAGGTTCCGTCTACAAGACCGCCTATTAATTCTTTAATATTATCTCCCAGAGTTGATTTATGCTGCATATTTTTAAGCTGATCCGCTCTGGCTATTTCACTATCAATCTGATTACCACTTTTTATAACCTGATCTTTATCTGCTTTCTCCTCCTGAACTTTTGTATTTACAGGGGATTGAGCAGATATTTTTTTATGCGAGTTTATAATCATGATATACCCCCTCTATTAAGTTATTACAGTTTTATATTATAATAAGCCTTTGCTAACTTCAATAATTAAATGTTAACAATTTGTTAAATATTATCTTTACTTTTTGGCTGAATTAAATATATAATGCTATAATAATAATTGAGGTGATGAAAATATGAAAAAATATTCTTTTATTGTACTTATAGTATTTTTTATCTGGAATATAATATCTGCAGAGGCAGATGGTAAAGATCTTATAAGGCCAGGCAGTATAAAAAAAATTATAATTGATCCTGTTACTGGAGAAATCTTAAGTATTTTTCTAGAAACAAATCAGGAAGAAATAAATAAAGATACAGTGTTTTAAAATTTCACTATTAACCTGGTCATCAATTTATTTCCATTATAATCATTGTTGATATCAGGAAGTTTATCATAGACATCATCGGAGAAATCAGAAGAATAAGTATAAAACTTGTAGTCTAAAAGAAATTCTGTATTTTCAGAGAACCTATATCTTATACCCATGCCGGGTATAATTTGATCCCATTTTATATCTTTACCTCTTTCATTTAACCCTGTAGCCCTTACATAATTTATATAACCCTGAAGACTTAAATTTCTTGTTGTATACCAGGTGAGACCATAATTGGCAAAATAATAATTCAAATCCATTTCATAATTAAGTGTTTCATAATCTCTTGTAAAATTATGATATTCAAAATAACCCCAGGTATTAAGCTGGCCAAATCTGTATTTACCACCTGCTTCAAAAGCATATTCTTTACCTTTTGCAGGATCACTTACTGTAAACATATGATCCTGATTGCCATAAATATTAATCCCCGTAAAATCAGAAACAGGGATACCTGTGAGCAAATCATATTTCTGAAACGAATCCACACTGTCTGTAATGAAAGTGGGTTTTACCTGAGAGAAATATGTAAAATTACCATACAGAGTACCATTGTAATTATTTCCAAATTTCCAATTTATACCAAGATCAATACCTGTTCTATTTGGTCTTGTTGTAGAAAATCTTCTTCCATTGGATGAAAATGAACCATAAGTCCATTGCCATCCATCGTGATGTTCTTTCCCGTCCTGATATAATCTTCCCCAGTGCTGGTGATATCCAAAAGGATCATAATTGGGATCAATTCTGAAATATTTACTGTAAAAAGTAAATGGTACAAGCTTAAAAGAGGCACCTCCATTTATAAAGGTTCCTCCATAGCCATCTCTGTTATCAAGTAAATTATAATCAAAAAAGGTTCTGTTGAATTCTCCGTAAAATTTTACTTTCTCCCTGGCCAGGTTGTAACTGGCCTTTAGACCATAGTAAATAGTTTCTTTAGGAGGGGCAGTAAGATTTTCGTCTATCCCCAGAGCAGGATTAGTAATATAATCTTCGTAGAGTCTTAATATTGCTCCTTCAATATGGCCTCTTTTTCCATTAAAATCATAACCTGTCCAGAAACCATACATAAAATTGTCATACTGCCCCGGATCTATTTGACCGTATTTACTGGTCCTGTAGCATCCGACACCATCATTATAGGGTGTTGCCAGGATGTATCTGAACTGCTGAGGAATACCTGTAGTATCACCTGCTTTAAAAGTATTAAGATTGTATGCCATAAAAACTTCGAAATCCAGAGTTTTATAAAGGTTACCTGAGATGTCTAAACCATTCAGAGGCAATACGTCTCTTCCTCCATAAGCAAAACTGCTTCTAATACCGGAAAAGAGATTTTTTGAAACATTCTTAAGATTGTATTCTCCAAATTTTCCTGTTAAATCAAAATCTCCATCTGTATCAAACCAGATTGTACCCATATGGCTATCAAAATTAAATAAACCTGATACCTGACCAAGAGAATTATAAGGAGGCACAAGACCCCATTCATCAGTAACCCCCTGCTCACCAAAGGCACTGTAGGCAATAAAATCTGCACCTGCTTTTATAGTGTCTGAAATTTTACCACTTACAGTAAGATCAAGTCGGGTCATAATAGTAGAACCGGTAACGAGAATACTCCCACCGTTGGGACCATTGTAACGATCTCTATCAAATATAATAGCAGGACCAGGTGTCAGGGGGGCCGGAAAGGGATTTCCAAAACTTTTAGTATTATCTTTTGAAGGTGAATAACCGATGGATACAGCAGTGATATTCATAGTACCACTTACTTTTATTCTCTCAAGTTCTTTTACCTTTAAATTTAAATCGGCAAGTTTATCTTCCATATTATTTATTCTAATGCCAAGACCATTTAATTCACTGCTGAATTCCTTTATCAAGTTATTTAAAATCTCCAAGTCTTCTTCTGTGGCATATACACTCATGTCAAGTTCTGCTGGTATAGAAATTCCCGTCTGTTCAAGTTTTGCAATAATCCTTGCCACTGCCATAGCCATTTCATATCTTGTAAGAGGTCTGTCTCCTTTAAAGATCCCATCAGGATATCCTTCCAGTAGTCCTTTGCAGCACAGACTCTCAAGGGCATCATAAATCCATCTGCAATTTTCCGAATCATACACAGGAGCAGCTGATACTGAAAGGATTGAAAAAAACATAAAAAAAATTATAAATAAATTAATAAGTAGATTCTTCATAATTTTATAGCAATATTATATTAATGGAATAGATAAGTTCTTTCAGTATAGTCTGTTTCCTGCTATAAAGAAAATAAATTATTATTAGCTTTCAGTCCTCAGCTTTTAACTTTTTTTAAATCTGATTGTTGATAGCTATAAAAAGTTTATTTGTCCCGAACTAATAATTTAACAATAATGAAAATTCTTATGAATATAAATTATTATTGAAGGACATATGGAATTATCAAAGAATAAAGTCTAACAATTTAATTCATAGAGGTTTTTATTAAGGAGGTTTTTATAATGTTTCTACAAAGAACCATAATAATAAGTGTAATAATATCAATTCTATTACTCAATCTCTTTAATTCAGTCAAAGCAGAAGAAAAACTTTTTGTTATAAGACAGAAGGGAAAAATTGGATATATAAACAGTTCAGGTAAGATAGTTATAAAACCTCAGTTTGTTATGGGATCAGATTTTTCAGAAGATCTCGCTAAAGTAAAGGTGAATAATAAAATTGGCTATATAGATAAAACAGGAAAGTTTGCTATAAAACCTCAGTTTGATAAGGGAGATGACTTTTCAGAAGGACTTGCTGTCATAGTACTATTAACGAAATTCGGTTATATTGATAAAAAGGGAAATATGGCTATAATACCAAAGTTTGATTATGCAGGCAGTTTTTATGAGGGACTGGCTATTGTAAATGTAAAGGGCAAATTCGGTTATATAAATAAAGCAGGAGATTTTGTTATAGAACCCGAGTTCGATATGATAGGCCCTTTTTCTGATGGACTGGCCAGGATGGTAAAGGATAATAAACATGGTTACATAGATAAGACAGGTAAGATAATTATAAAACCTCAATTTCCTATGGCCTCTGATTTTTCAGAAGGTCTTGCCTGTATAATGTCAGGAGATAAATGCGGTTATATAGATAAAACAGGTAAAACCATCATAAAACCACAGTATCCTATGGCCTCTGATTTTTCAGAAGGCCTGGCAGGAGTAAAATCAGGAGATAAATACGGTTTTATTGATAAATCCGGTAAATTAGCTATAAAACCTCAGTTTGATTTTGCCTCAAATTTTTCAGAAGGCCTGGCAGGAGTAAAATCAGGAGATAAATATGGATTTGTCGACAAATCGGGGAAAGTCGTTATAAAACCTCAATTTAATGAGTCAGGTATGTTCAGCGAAGGGATAGCCCGGGTAAAATCAGGAGATAAATACGGTTTTATTGATAAATCCGGTAATTTGATTATAAAACCAGAGTTTGATTTTGCAAACTGGAATTTTCCCGATGGCCTTGCTCTTGTAATTAAGGGAAAGAAAATGGCTTATATAGACAAAACAGGAAAGTACATATGGAAAGAGGAGTGAAATCTTACTTACATGGAACAAAAAAGAGAAGATCCATATTTCAACATTATTCTGGACAGTATTGCAGACGGAGTATTTACAGTTGATAATGACTGGAAAATCACTTCCTTTAACAGAGCGGCGGAAAAAATTACAGGTGTTTCAAAAGAAGAAGCCCTGGGTAAACTCTGTTATGAGGTTTTTCATGCCAGTATATGTGAAGTTGACTGTGCTCTTCATAATACCTTGAAAAGTGGAAAATCAATTATAAATAAAACTATTTATATTGTCAATCAGAAAGGTAAACCTCTCCCTGTAAGTATAAGCACTGCCATATTACGTAATGAAGAGGGAAATATTATAGGAGGTGTGGAGACCTTTCGTGATTTAAGAGAAATTGTAGAACTCAGGAAGAAAATTAACAAAACCTATTCTTTCCAGGATATAATAAGTAAAAACTACAAAATGGAAAAAATATTCTCTATTCTCCCTGATATAGCAGAAAGTGACAGTAATGTTTTAATTGAAGGTGAAAGCGGAACAGGTAAAGAACTCATAGCAAGAGCCATACATAATTTGAGCAGAAGAAAAAAGAAACCACTTATAACTGTAAACTGTGGTGCTCTTCCCGATACTCTTCTTGAATCAGAATTATTCGGTTATAAAGCAGGTGCTTTTACAGACGCAAAAAAAGACAAACCGGGAAGATTTGCCCTGGCAGAAGGTGGAACCATATTCCTTGATGAAATAGGAGATATATCTTCATCAATGCAGACAAGACTTCTCAGAGTTCTTCAGGAAAAAATTTACGAGCCTTTAGGTTCTGTAACACCTTCCAGAGCAAATGTAAGAATAGTGGCAGCTACAAATAAAAATTTGATTTCCCTTGTAGATGAAGGAAAATTCCGTCAGGACCTTTTTTATCGCCTTAATGTTATGAAAATTCATATTCCTCCTCTATCTGAAAGAAAAGAAGATATTCCTTTACTTGTAAATCATTTTATAAAAAAATTTAACAGTATAAAAGGAAAAGAGATACAATCCATATCAGATAATGCCATGTCTCTATTAATGAAACATAATTTCCCCGGGAATATAAGAGAGCTGGAGAATATAATAGAACATGCTTTTATACTGTGTAAGGGCGATATAATACTTGCAGGACACCTACCTGAACAATTTATATCAGCAAAGGCGATTCCTTACGAAGGGAAAGAGCTGAAAGATATAGAGAAGCATATGATTTATGAAGCTCTGAAAAGAAATAACTGGAACAAAAAGGAAACAGCAAAAGAGCTGGGAATAGACAAAAGTACGCTCTGGAGAAAAATTAAACTCTTTGGATTGAAAAATACTGATTAATTTTGATTCTTTATCCCGGAAACACAAGAGACAATTCTATTTCCATTTCATCATTGAATATACCTATTTTTATTTTATCATCTTCTCCATATATCTCCGGAAAACCATATTTACCCTGCTCATTCAATGTATAAACCTGTACAGTTTTATGTACAGGATCAACGATCCAGTATTCCTTCACTCCACTTTTCTGGTATAGCTGACGTTTTGACTTCATATCTTTTTTTGCTGTTGATGGTGACAGAATCTCTACAATAAAGTCAGGAGAGCCTCTGCACCCCTTCTCATCAAGTTTTTTTCTGTCACAGACGACTGTAATATCAGGCATAAGAGCATCTTTTATAAATTCATCCGGTTCGTCTTCTTCAGGAAACCTGACCCCAAAAGGAGCAGCAAATACCATACATGTTTTGCCAACCAGATAGTTTGCTATTTGTCTGTATAATTCACCGGAAATAAGTTGATGGCCGGTACTTGGCGGAGCCATATTATAAGGAATTCCATCTATAATTTCCCATAATTCATTATCTGGCCAGGTCATATAATCTGCAAAAGTATATATTTTTTTTTCTTTTTTCAATGGATCCGACACAAGTATCATCTCCTATGCATATTATAGCAGATGTTCTATTTAATGGAAAGTGATAGAATTGGTAGTCATAAAGATGTCAGGTTACAGCCAGAGTAATAAAAAAAAATACCAAAAGAAATTGCATTATGCAAATATAAATTGCATTATGCAATATTTTTTTATTGTTTTTTTACAAGTACTCTAAATAAAAAAATTTTCTTCCCTGATTTTACAGGGTTTATTATTAATTTTAATTTTTATGGCACTGGTATTGCATATTATAATTATATAAATTACTTCATTATGGAATTATGGAGAAAAGCCTGTGTTTATAGGTATATCAATTTTCAACAAGAGATTATCACCATTATTTGATACATCACAGAATCTCCTGATTGTAAAATTAGATGGTTCACAGGAGAAAGGACGTGAAATATGTTCTTTTGGTTTCTTAAGCCCTGTAAAGAAAATGGAAAAACTTATAGAAAAAAATATAAATGTCCTCATATGTGGTGCTATAAGTAATTCTTTTATCTATCCTCTGGTAAAAGCAAATATAAGGGTAATACCAAATCTCTGTGGTGAATATGAAGAAATACTTGAAACATTTAAGGAAAATGAAATTTCCCTAGATAAATTTCTTATGCCAGGTTGCTGTAAAAAACGAAAGTATAACTGTCATAGACATAGACATGGAAGAAATAATTAATAAAATGAAAGGAGATTTTATATGAGACTGGCAGTTGCAACAGATGGAGGATATGTGTCCCAACATTTCGGTCAGTGTTCTGAGTATACAATAGTAGATATTCAGGATAAAAAAATCGTAGAAAGAAGATTATTTAAAAGCACCGGACATCAGGGTGGAGCATGTTCTATACCTCATACATTGCACGGAGAAAAAGTAGATTGTGTTATTACAGGAGGTATGGGGCAGAAAGCTATGATGATTTTTGATCAATATGGTATTAAAACCTTTCTGGGAATTTCCGGTTCTGTAGATGAAGTTATAGAAAAATTTATTAATGAAACTCTTGTTTCAGGTGAAAGTACCTGTGATTCTTCTCATGGAGAAGAACATAACTGCGGTCGCCATTAATGAAAGGAGAAAAAATTATGAAAAAAGTTGCTTTAACTTCAACAGGCTCTGATTTGAATGCTCTTCTTGATCCCAGATTTGGAAGATGCAGTTACTTTGTTATAGTAGATTTAGAAACTGAAATGGTTGAAGCTTTTCCAAATGAAGCTGCCAGTGCACCAGGAGGAGCAGGTATTGCGGCAGCACAATTCATAGCAAATAAAGATGTCGATACTGTATTATCAGGACAATTTGGTCCCAATGCTTTTCAAACCTTGAATGCTGCTGAAATAGCAATTTATACCGGTTTTGAAGGAACTCTTCATCAAAATCTTGAGGCTCTTAAACAAAATAAACTACAGAGAATAAATTCTGCTACAGTAGAGAGTCATTATGGTATGGGCGGAGGCGGAGGCCGTGGTATGGGCGGAGGCGGAGGCCGTGGTATGGGCGGAGGCGGAGGCCGTGGTATGGGCGGAGGCGGAGGCCGTGGTATGGGCGGAGGCCGGTGGGGAGGATAATTAATGGAAATTTCAGTTATGAGCGGAAAGGGCGGGACAGGGAAAACGACAGTATCTATCAATCTCGCTCTTTCTGCAGGGGAAAAAATAAGATTTCTTGACTGTGATGTGGAAGAACCTGATGCAAAGATATTTCTTCTTCCCAGAATGGAAAGAATAGAATATTCTACTGTATCCATACCTGTTATAGATGAAAAACTCTGCACCTATTGCGGGAAATGTGCTGAATTCTGTATATTCAATGCTCTTGCTGTAATAAAAAAGAAGATACTCTTTTTTGAAAGACTATGCCGCAGTTGCAGTGGATGTTGGCTTATATGTCCTGAAAGAGCT
The DNA here is from genome assembly GCA_022704525.1 of Bacillota bacterium. GTDB lineage: Bacteria > Vulcanimicrobiota > SpSt-956 > SpSt-956 > JAKJGF01 > JAKJGF01. The sequence goes on from JAKJGF010000032.1 coordinate 21,455, forward strand.
ATTACCGAAGGTAAAAGAGAAAATGGAATTATAAGATATGGTGAGGTGGGAGAAATAAGTTTTATGGAGGGAGAGCTTAAAGCCGGTGAAGAAACAGGTTATTCTATAGTAAGGGATATGAGAAAAATACCATACAAAAAAGATTTAATCACTATCATAGACTGCCCTCCCGGCCTTTCGCCAACTCTCCTGGAAGCCATAGATAAAACTGATTTTTCTATTGTAGTAACAGAACCTTCAGAAACGGCTTTTCATGATATGAGACTTTCTTTAGAACTTTTAGAGAGATTAAAAATACCCTGTGGTGTAATAATAAATAAGTCCTCAGGAAGAGAAAGTTTTATTGAAGATTATTGCAGTAAAAAGAAGATAGATATACTGCTTACAATACCCTTTGATATGGAAATAGCATGTCTTTATTCAAAAGGTATTCCTTTTTCCATAGAAATTCCTTTATGGAAAAATAAATTTCGTGACATATTTAAAAAAATAGTAAAGAGTGGTAAATCTTTATGAAAGAACTTGTTATAATAAGTGGAAAAGGTGGAACAGGGAAAACCCTTATAAGTGCTTCATTTATAAGTCTTATGAAAGATGCAATTGGAGCAGATTGTGATGTAGATACACCAAATCTTCATTTGCTTCTTAAGCCTTCTGTCATTTCGGAAGAAAAATATTATGGTCCTAAAGTGGCTCTTTTAAATAAGTCAAAATGTACACTCTGTGGAAAATGTATGGAAGAAGATTTATGCAGATTCCACGCAATAGGGAAGGGGGAGTTTCCTGTTTTTAATTCTTTTTACTGCAGGGGATGCGGAGTCTGTATTGTTATCTGTCCTGAGAAAGCCATAGACCTTGTAGAAAGAGAAGCAGGGAAAATTTATACAGGAAAAACAGAAAAAAATTTTATTGTCTATGGTCAGTTAGAACCGGCACAGTTAGGGTCAGGCAAAATGGTGGTACAGATAAAAAATAAAGCAAGAAACATGGCACTGGAAAAAGGATTGGAACTGGTAATTATTGACTCCTCTGCAGGCCTCGGTTGCACCGTAATAGCCTCTCTGAGTAATTGTAACTGTGCCCTTATAGTTACTGAACCGACACTATCGGCAATAAGTGATCTTTTGAGAATAATTGAGTTAACAGAATATTTTAATATTCCATCCTTTATATGCATAAATAAATGCGGAATAAATCAGGTGAATGAGAAAAAAATCATAGACTTTGCCCGGGAAAAGGAAATAAAAATTATAGAAAAAATACCTTTTTATAAGGATTTTGCCATAAATAATACAGGAGAAATACCTGTAATCTCCTGTCCCGAGAGTGAACTTTCACAAAAAATTATCAATACATGGAAAAAGATGTTAAGCTTAATTTAAGGATAGTAGTCAGCTATCAGATTAAGGAAAAATTGATAGCTCATAGCTGACTGCTGAGAGCTATAATTTAAAGGAGAAATTATGATAATAAGTATAGCAAGCGGAAAAGGTGGTACAGGAAAAACTACTATTGCCACATCTCTGGCACTTTCAATAGAACACGGGCAATTTCTGGACTGTGACGTAGAAGAACCCAATGCTCATCTTTTCTTAAAGCCAGAAAAAGAAAAGGTTGAAACTGTGAGTGTTACTGTTCCTGAAGTGGATATGAACCTCTGCACTCACTGTGGTGAATGTGGAAAGATATGCCAGTTCAAAGCCATAGTGTCTGTAAAGAAAAGTCTTCTTCTTTTCCCACAGTTATGTCATTCCTGCGGAGGATGTATAAAGGCCTGTCCTTCCGGTGCAATAAAAGAGGTAGAAAGAGAGATAGGAATAATAGAATCAGGAAGAGTAAAAGATATAGAATTTCACCATGGAATACTTAACATAGGTGAAGCCAAAAGTCCCCCCCTTATTAAAGCACTTAAAAAGAAAATAAATAATTCTAACACTGTTATAATAGATTCTCCTCCCGGCACATCCTGTCCTGTTATAACTTCTGTAAGAGGAAGTGATTATGTAATACTGGTGACTGAACCAACACCCTTCGGGTTAAATGATCTTATCCTTGCAGTGGAAATGGTAAAAACTCTTCTAATACCTTCTGGTATAATAATTAATAGGTCTGATATAGGAGATAGAGAGGTTTTTCTCTATTGTGAAAGAGAAAATATCCCTATTCTTATGGAGATACCGAATAATAGAGAAGTAGCAGAAGGGTATTCCAAAGGGAAAACTCTTGTAGAAACCCTACCGGAATTAAAAGAAAAATTCAGAGAGCTTTTTAAAAATATAAAAAGGAGCTGAACATTATGGTTCTGGAAAAACAGGAAAAGAAAGAATTAGAGAAATCGGGTTATCTGCAGGAAATACCGGAAGATGATATATTTATTAAAAATTTCCTGCGTCTATACGAAACACTTGATAAAGAACAGATCGATAAAGATATACAAAAACTAAAACAACTTCACCCTGATAGAACTCCTGAAGAGCTGGTAGAAGTCTGTGTAAGTAATTTTGCAAAGAAAAATTCTCTCTGGGGAGGTATCAGTGCCATGCCGGGTTCCATACCGGGCCTCGGCACTATTGTTCAGCTAGGTACTGCTCTTGCAGACAGTTTTGCCCTTATAAGATCACACGCAATACTCATTCTCGGCATATCTTCTCTTTATGGTTTTGATCCATATTCTAAAGAAAGAATAATGGATATTTTAATTATACTGAGCGGCAAGAGTGAAATACCTGATGAGACAAAATTCAAAACAGAAGTTATAAAAAGTGGAGGTGCAAGAATGGTTAAAAATATTCTTGCCGGTATGAGCGGATGTTTCTGCAGAAGAAGTATTTTTCGTTTTCTTCCCATTGCCGGTATAGTTATGGGAGGAGCTATGAATTATTTTTCCACAAAAGAAACCGGTAAAAGGGCAGGGGAATTTTATGGAAGAAAAAGACACAGACATAGAGAAGGAAGAGGACATGAGTAAAATCAATGAACTGATAGTAATAAGCGGGAAAGGTGGCACAGGAAAAACAACAATAGTTTCTGCCTTTGCATCTCTCGCAAAAAATAAAATAATGGCTGACTGTGATGTAGATGCAGCAGATCTTCATCTTATAATGAATCCTGAAATAAGACACAGGGAAAATTTTATAGGAGGTACAAGAGCTGTCCTTAATCAAGATAAGTGTATAAAATGTGGTAAATGTATAGAATTATGTAGATTTGATGCTATAAAAGATGATTTTTGTATAGAAGAACCTTACTGTGAGGGCTGTTCTGTATGCAGTTATTTCTGTCCGGTAAAAGCTATAACTATGGAAGATTCTATATCAGGTGAAATCTTTATTTCAGATACAAGGTTTGGTCCCTTTGTCCATGCGAAACTGGGAATAGCACAGGAAAACTCAGGTAAACTTGTAACAGAGGTAAGAAAAAAAGCAAAAAAACTTGCAGAAGAAAATAAGTTTAATCTCATAATAATAGATGGTTCACCAGGCACAGGATGTCCTGTCATAGCTTCACTTGCAGGAGCAACATCAGTACTGATAGTAACAGAACCTACTCTTTCAGGCATTCATGATATGAAGAGGGTTGTAGAATTATCGAAAAATTTCAGTATTAACCCTTCTGTATGTATAAATAAATATGATATAAATATTGAATTAAGTAAAAAAATAGAAGATTATTGTATGAAAAATTCTGTGGATTTTTACGGCAGACTTCCCTATGATGAGAATACAACAAAAGCTATGGTAGCAAGAAAAACTATTATAGAATACTCTTCAGGAGAATTCAGTAATAGTATTAAAGGAATATGGATAAAATTAGAAGAAAAACTTGAGATTTAATTTAGAAAGGAGGTGAAGTAAAATGCCAGGTTTTGATGGAACAGGACCACAGGGTATGGGGCCACGAACAGGAGGAGGCAGAGGTTTCTGCTATCCTTATCCTGGAGAAGGATATATACCACCTGGAGTATACATGCCTCAGTATGAAAATTATAATTATGTTCCTTATGGAGCAGGAAGAGGAGGTATACCCCGGGGGGGCGGTAGAGGCCGTGCATGGGGTGGCGGTAGAGGATGTGCATGGGGTGGCGGTAGAGGACGAAATTGGCAGAGAGGGGGAGGAATGCCTTTCAGAGATAGACGATGGTAATTGTTTTTAAAGTGAGGTGAAATAAAATGCCAGGTTTTGATGGAACAGGCCCACAGGGTATGGGGCCACGAACAGGAGGAGGCAGAGGATACTGTCCGCCACCACCATATGATTATCCGGGCTTTGGTGCAGGAATAGGAGGCAGACCCTGGGGAGGCGGAAGAGGCCGCCTATGGGGAGGTGGAAGAGGAAGAAGGTTTTCTTACAGATGGCAGTGGGAACCCGGATATTATGAAGAATATGCTCCTTATTACAAAAGACCCGGGCCGGAAGAAGAAAAAGTATATCTCAATGAACAGGTTAATTTTCTCAAAGATCAGATATCCTATCTCCAGGAACAACTACAGGAAATAAATAAAAGACTTGATGAATTAAACAAAACCGAATAAAAGCAACAGAGGAGAGTAGTCTATCCGGCTACTCTCTCTATTAATCATATTATACTATGGAGGCGACACATGGATCAACAGTGTAAAACATGTAATGTTCAGGAAGGATGCAGTCATAAAGGGCAACCTGATGATAGATGTATTGAAGAGCTTATTCGTAAAGACAGATTAAATAAGATAAAGAAAAAATTTCTTATTATGAGCGGAAAAGGAGGAGTGGGGAAAACAACTGTAGCAGTAAATCTGGCTATAGCTTTAAGCTTAAGAGGGAAAAAAACAGGACTCCTGGATATAGATATTCACGGGCCAAATGTGCCCAAAATGCTTGGACTTCAGGGGAAAAGAGCTGCTGGAAGTGGCACAGAGCTTTCTCCAATCTTTATTCCTCCTTCCCTGAAGGTTATGTCCATAGGATTTTTACTCGAAGAATCAAAGGATGCCGTTATATGGAGGGGCCCCCTTAAAATGCATGTAATTGAACAGTTCTTAACAGAAGTTTCCTGGGGAGAATCAGATTATCTCCTTATAGACGCCCCTCCTGGCACAGGAGATGAACCTTTAAGTATAGCCCAGCTCGTACCGGAGGCAGAAGCCATAATAGTAACTACCGGCCAGGAAGTATCCCTTCTGGATGTAAGTAAATCTATAACATTCTGCAGAAAAACAGGGATGAAAATAGCAGGCCTCATAGAAAATATGAGTGGTTTCTCCTGCCCTCACTGTGGAAAAGATATTAATCTATTTAAATCAGGTGGGGGAGAACAACTTGCTTTGAAAGAAGAAATAAGATTTCTAGGAGCTATTCCCATAGATCCGGAAATAGTAAACTGTGGAGACAATGGCATTGCCTATCTAAAGGAATATCCCCAGACCAGAGGTTCTGATATATTTAAAAAAATAGCAATAGAATTAGGAGTAGAAGAATATGAATCTTAAAGTTTTAATAAGAGGTGGAGGAGATCTTGCCACAGGAGTCGCTCACAGATTATTTAAATCAGGTATGAAGGTATTAATTACAGAAATTCCCGGACCTCTTGTTATAAGAAGAACTGTAGCTTTTGCATCTGCCGTATATGAAGGTGGAATTACAGTAGAAGGAGTGACGGCAAGACTTCAAAAGACAGAACCTTTTTTCACATCCGAATATATAACTGTAATAATTGATTCTGAATGCAAAATATGTTATTCCTTAAAACCTGATGTAATTATAGATGCCATAATAGCAAAAACCAATAAAGGCACTTTAAAATATATGGCGCCACTGGTGATTGCTCTGGGACCGGGTTTTAAGGCAGGCACGGATGTCCACAGAGTTATAGAAACACAGAGAGGACATTATTTAGGAAAGATAATAGAGGAAGGGTATGCAGAAACTGATACGGGAATACCCGGGGAGGTAGAAGGATATACTTCACAAAGAATTATCAGAGCGCCGGAAGATGGTATTTTTATTTCAGAGAAGAACATAGGTGATTTAATTAAAGAAGGAGAAGTTATAGGAAAGGTACAAAAAGCTGAGGTAAAAGCACCTCTTTCAGGCCTTATAAGAGGACTTATAAAAAATGGGATAGAAGTTAAAAAGGATTTAAAGATTGGAGATATAGATCCAAGAGAAAAAAAAGACTTGATATATACTATATCAGATAAGGCAAGGGCCTTAGGAGGAAGTGTTCTTGAAGTAATAATGAACTTTTATTCGGATAGAATTATATTTTTTGAGAAATAATAATGGAGTTTCCATGAAAAGATTTGCATTACTATGTATATTTTTATTGCTTTTTTTTGGATGTAAAAAACAGAAAGACACTGATACCGATAAAGAAATACTTATAATGACATCTTTCTATCCTGTTTATATAAGTACTATTAATATTACAAAAGATATTTTAGATATAAAAGTTTTAAATCTTACAGAGTATGATACAGGGTGTATTCATAATTATTCACTTACTTCAGATAATATGAAAGATATCTCCAGGACAGATATTTTTGTAATAAATGGTGCAGGTATGGAGACTTTTATTGACAAAATTATAAAAGAAAAAAGTGTTTTAAAGATAATAGACTCAAGTAAGGGAGTAAAATTGATAGAAAAAAATAACAATCAATATAACCCTCATATCTGGGTTTCCATTGAAAATCAAATCAAACAGATTGAAAATATAAAAGAAGGTCTTTCTTTATATGATCCCTTACATAAGGAGAATTATAAAAAAAATGCAGATCTTTATATAACAAAGCTCAATCAATTAAAACAGGAAATGGAAGAAGGACTGAAAGATATAAAATATAGAAATATTGTGACTTTTCATGAGGCTTTTAACTACTTCGCAGAAGAATTCAACTTTAACATAGTATCAGTTATTGAAAGAGAACCAGGAGTTGAACCAAATGCAAAAGAAATGGCAGAGACTATTAAAATGATTAAAAAATATGATGTTAAAGCACTATTTGCAGAACCACAGTATTCCTCAGGCCCTGCCCGTGTAATAGCAAAAGAAACAGGTCTTAAAGTCTATACACTGGATCCTGCTGTTAGCGGGCCTTTAAATAAAAATGCCTATATAGATATTATGAAAAATAATATAAAAGTACTTAAAGAATCTCTAAATTAGAAAGGAAGTGAATTTATGCCTATTTATGAATATAAATGTGAAGACTGCGGGAAAATAAGTGAATTTTTAGATAATAAGAATAAACTTAAATGTAGTTCCTGCGGGAGTCTTTATCTTAAAAAACAGTTTTCTACTTTTTCTGTTGTAAATAAAGGTAATATCACCGGTTCAGATGAAAAGAGTTGCTGTGGCATGACAGATCCCTGTGATAATCCGAAAAGATGTTGCAGTAAATAGAAAGGATGGAAATGAACATAACTTTTAAATGTCTGGAATGTGGTCTTAGTAATTTTATAAAACTTATGAATGAATTTAATATGCCTGAAGATATACAGAAAAGGGCAATGAAGGATTTTCTTCTTTTTCTTTCTCATCTCAATTATTCAGATTCTCCACCTGTTATATCAAAATACTATCATGAAGAAATAAAAAAACTTCTGAATAATAAAGACCCCTATTATGACAAAAAAAGATTTTATAATCAAAAAATTCTTTCTGAATATGATAATTTTCGTTCCCTCATAAATAAAACTAATAACTCTGTAAGGGCTACCTTTATGCTTACCCTTGCAGGAAATATTATAGATTTCGGCCCCAATCAGAATTTTAATATAGAAGAAACCCTTCATAACGCACTAAAAGAAACTCTTTATATAGATCATTATAATAAGTTAATCAATGATATATACAGATCTTCTCTCATATTATATATAACAGATAACGCAGGAGAAATTGTTTTTGATAAAATGTTCATAGAAAAGATTCTGGAACTCAATATGGTGAGTAGAGATAAGATTGTTGCAGTAACAAGAGGAGGGCCTGTTATAAATGATGCCACAATAGAAGATGCACAAGATGTGGGACTGACTGAAATTGTCAAAGTAATTGATACAGGTGACTGTGCACCTGGAATTATTCTGGAAAATACATCAGAAGAATTCAGAGAATATTTTCATACTGCTGATTTAATTATATCAAAAGGACAGGGTAATTATGAAACACTTCATAGCACGAATAATAAAAATATTTATTTTTTACTTATAGCCAAATGTCCTCTCATAGCAGATATATTAAAAGTTCCTCATAAGTCTTTTGTTTGTATGAAAAAAGGAGAAGGTAAATGAAAATCTTCGGCCCCGTTCCTTCACGACGTCTGGGAAGAAGTCTGGGCGTTAATATTATACCCTATAAAAACTGTTCTTATGATTGTATTTACTGCCAGGTTGGAAGAACTAACTGTCAGACCATAAAAAGAAAAGAATTTTACAGGCCCGAAGAAATTTTTAAAGAAGTAAAGGAAAAACTCTATGAGTTAAATAAAATTGACGAAAAAATAGATTATATTACCTTTGTATCCCATGGGGAACCTCTTCTGGATATAAATTTAGGAAAAGAAATAGAACTCTTAAAGGAATTTAATATTAAATTTGCTTTGATTACCAATTCTTCTCTTCTTAATAATAAAGGATTAAGCAAAATTCTAACTAAAGTAGACTGGATTTCTTTAAAAATAGATACTGTCAAAGAGGATGTATGGAAAAAAATTAATCGTCCCTGTAATGAATTGAATTTAGAAGAAATACTTGAAAGTATAAGAGCTTTTTCAAAAACATACAATAACATATTAAATACAGAAACAATGATTGTAAAAAACCTGAATGATAAAGAAGAAGACCTGAAGGAACTGGCAAATTTCCTGTATACAATTAACCCCTATAGATCCTATCTTTCTATTCCCATAAGACCTCCTGCAGAAAAATGGATAGAAAAGCCTCATGAGGAAATAATGATTAAAGCCTATCACATATTAAGAGAAAAAATTAAATCAGTGGAATATCTGACTGGATATGAAGGAAATAATTTTATTTCTTCAGGGAGTGCAAAAGAAGACCTTCTTGCCATTACATCTGTTCACCCGATGAAAGAGAAGGCAGTGGAACAATTTCTTTCTACAACAGATTCAGACTGGCATATTATAGAAGAATTATTAAAGGACAATTTACTTTTAAAAAAAGAATATAAAGGTGAAAATTTTTATATAAGGAGTCATAAAAAATGAAAAAATATGTATTAAATTTCTGGATTGATTTTACTTCTTTTATAGCTCTTTTAGCCATATCCTGCACAGGGTGAATCTTAAAGTATATACTGCCTCATGGTTCAGGGGGCAAAAGGTTTATCTTCTTAACAAGATATCAATGGGGAGAGATGCATTTTATCTTTGCAGGGATATTTCTCCTGGGTATGATTATTCATTTTTATCTTCACTGGGACTGGATAAAGAAAATGTTTTTTTTCTGTTTCATAAAAAAGTTCTGTAATGATATAGAGGATTGATTGAATTTAATTCTTGACAAATTCAGATATCTCGTAAAGGAACATAATCTATTAAAACAAAACATTGAAATTATATGTAATCATTGAATAAAGATGTTGAATATGTTATAATTTAGAAAAGATGTATTATAAGGTGAATTTGCGATGAAGCTAAGTACCGCAACAGGCAAGTTAGTATCCATCTCACAAGTCTGTCCCTGTCCGGGCTCTTACGCAA
>JAKJGF010000033.1 GCA_022704525.1 Bacillota bacterium
ATAGTGAAACAGGTAACATCGTATAATGATTTCATAGTTAAAGAAACTACTGCGGCCCATCCTGAAGAGATATGGCTTACTACCGGTGAAGGAGTTAAACTTCAGGGTTGGTTATTAAAACCTCCGAAGTTTAATCCTTCGAAGAAATATCCTTTGATCCATGAAATCCACGGTGGTCCTCATATACTTTACGGCTATACCTTTTTTCATGAGATACAATATTTTGCATCAAAAGGCTATTGTGTTCTCTTTATTAATCCTCGAGGAAGTAAGGGTTATGGGACAGAATTTGCTTCACCCATAGACGGTCACTGGGGTGAACCTGATTATACTGATCAGATGGAATTTTTAGATCATGTCATAAACCTTGGTTTTATAGATAAAAAGAAAATCTTCGTAACAGGTGGTTCCTATGGAGGTTATATGACAAACTGGCTTGTAACACAGACAGATAGATATAGAGGCGCAGTTTCTCATAGAGGTGTTTCTAATTGCACTACTGTTTTCGGTGTTTCCTGCGGATGTTTTCATTTTGAACAGAATTTCGGAGGTGTTCCTTGGAGGGATTATGAGCATTACCGACAGCATTCACCTCTTTTTCATGTGGAAAACGTTACTACACCGGTGCTTATTATGCATTCTGAAAATGATCATCTCACACCTATCTGTGAAGCAGAACAGTTCTTTGTGGCTCTTAGATATTTAAAGAAAAAAGCAAGATTTGTCCGCTTCAGAAATGAAACACATGAACTTTCCCGGGGAGGCAAACCGACAAACAGGAGAGCCAGACTTGAGCTCAGTCTTGACTGGTTTAAGAATTGCTGAAAGTGAAGTGTGAGATGTGAGAGGTGAAGAGTGAATACTCTTCACCTCTCATTATAGAAGTATTCAGAGATCTCATAGAAGGAAATTTAAAGAGTTTAACTGCAGGGTCATATTTAGTAAGCATCTGATATAACATAATTCCCTTCGGAATTTATTTCTGTGAAGAAATATCTCCTAACCTTTTTTCAAGTATCCTTACAGACCAGACCTTCCATGTTTTATCCATACTGCAGGTGTAAAGCTCTTTTCCATCGAAACTGAATTTGACATCTAAAACCTGATCATCATGAGCCCTGAAGATAAGGGGAGTTATATTTTTCTTCCAGTTCCAGAAGTAAATGGCACCTGTTTCAGACGCTCCCGCTATAAGGTCTCCCCCGGGATTTACAGCAACATTGTGTAATGTTCCTGTTATCTGATTTTCCCAGAGAACCTTACCATTTGAAGAATCCAGGACTTTTACTGCTCCTGAAAAGTCTCTTACAAGTATTTCCTTATCTTTAGGCATAAAATAAGCAAAGGTCCCATCTTGAAAGTCTTTATTCTCATAAATAAGAGAATATTTGTTTCTTATATCCCAGAGTTTTACACTTCTATCATAACTTCCTGTAAGGAGAGATCTTCCGTCAGAAGAAAAATTAACTGTAGAAACATATCCGCCATGGGCTCTGAAAGATTTAATCTCTTTCCATGTATAAGTGGAGTAAATCTTTACTGTTCCGTCAAAACAGGCAAAAGCAATCTCAGGATTTGTAGGATTTATTGCAATATTACAGATTCGTTCAGTAAAGGGGAGTTTTTTAATCTGACTGTAATCTTTTGCTGAGTATATAACTACCTCAGGAGTAAAATCAGATAGGATAATCCATGTTCCATCGGGGCTGAATATACGGCAATCGGTAAAATCACCGCTATTAATAGTGGTGAGTATTTGATTGGTTTTCACATTCCATATATTTAATGTTTTTTCATTACCACTGTAAGTAATCATTCTGTTGTTGTCAGGGCTGAAAGACATTCCGTAAAGAGGCACTATTCCATCAACTTCTTTAAGGGGTTTAATTACTACAGCAGAACTTAATACTGTCTGTTTTTTTACATATTCCTCATAGCCCTTTATATAGTCCATAATAATTACTACAACTTCATCCCTCATATTTCTGGTTAAATCGGAATTTACTACTTTATTGACTTCTTTATAAATACCTGGCCAGTCAGATTCCATTAATTTTTGAGCCTTTATAAGGGAATAAATCATCTGGACTGTGAAATTTCTTGGTTTTTGTTCTTTAGCTATTTCTGAGAGAGTAAAGGCATCAGTAGTTTCCAGTTCTCCACCGTTTTTTCTTGCAGAAGCCAGGGTAAAATAATCATCAAGGGCAAGTATATAACCAAGACAGAGAAGTTGTTCTGTATCCAGATCCTTAAGCTTAAGTTCTTTTGGTTCTTTCTTGAGTTTTTTAGCTATAAAAACAATAAAGGACTGTCCATTACTGGTTCCATCTATATCCCAACCCATAGCATTAATAACTGCCACCTTATGATCCAGAGGTTTTTCTGGATCTATGAGAAAATCAAATATTTCTTCAGTCAGTCTTGCGCCTTCTGCTTTCTTTACTTCAGGAATATCTATATAGGCTTTGTAAAACTTTGTTGATGTAAGGGGAGAATCCGCTAAAGCCGGTAAATATAAAATCCCTGTAATTATGAGAAATAAAATGGCTATAAATTTAGTTTTCATAAAAATACCTCCTTAATTTATATTGTAAAACGTTAATTGTGAAAAGTGAAAAATAGTAAGTATTACAATTTTTCGTCTCTATTTGAAAAATATTCAATAAATATTATTAAAATCCTTGTTTGTCATCTTAGTACCGCAACAGGCAGGTTAGTATCCATCTCACAGGTGTATATGTTTTTTGGATACTTTTTTACCTGTTGCGGTACTTAGTAAAATTATAAGGAAAAATATTTTTTATGTAAATAGTTTTTCAGACTTTCCAGAATGCTTTGAATATTATCTCTTATATTATTATATTTTCTCCATTCTATATACAGGTCTTCATTATTAATAACATAATTAGATATGATATTTACTTTTAGAATTTCTGTATTAAGATATATATTTTGTATATTTGAAATTAATCTGAAATTATAATCATTACTCTTATTTTTTAAACACTTATATATTCCGGGAGTGTAATTACTGCAAAGTTCTGGTTTAACCTGGTGAACCTTACAATAGGAGAGATCTGTCTCTTTCTTTTCTAAAAAGGCACAGATATTTCTACCTGTTTTTTTATCTAAAAATTTTTTTATGCAACCTCCTTCCGGATTCCATCCGTAACGGCCGGGTTCCATATATTTCTTTTTAAATTTTTTAACTGTTATTTTAAAATGTTCAGCCAGTCTTCTAATATCAGAAGGTTCTATTTCTATAATGTTTTCTCCACAGCAGTTTCCACACATATGACATACTGTCCATGATTGTTTAAATATATTTATATTGTATTCTTTTATAAACCCGATAAGAGTCTCTGTAAAAGTTCTCATCTGTTCCAGTATAAGATCATCCTGAGCATAATTTATAAAGAAATTATATTCTCTCTCATCTATATCATATGTTAAAATCATTGTCATAGGAGTAAATAGTATCTCTTTAAGAAAAAAGTTTTTAATGGCAAAAAGGTGATTTTTCTTATGAAGTTCCTTTTCTAAAACATTTTCCTCCGAAAAGTCCTGCCCGGACTTATCTTCTTCCTGTTCTGGTTCAACCATATGTCTTATAAGCTCATTTACCTGGTGAGTTTTCTTTGTTTCTATACCTTCCAGATATGATAATATATGAGTCATTTTTTTTATAAGTTCTTCATTTAAAAGGATATTGTAAGGACATCCGGAGATTAACGTTACTGTAAGTTTACCGTCCTTTATATCTATTGATTTTATTTGCTCTATAAGATCAGAATCTTCTTTTTTACATAGATCTGATGCAGGATAGAAGAACCTGCAACTCGCAGGACGGTTGTTATATATAGTACAGTTATACCGTCCTGAAGACTTGATTTCCAGAAAAGGACATTTCCCGTTTACGAGTCTGATTATTCCGTCATAGTCGCTCCAGCTTGAGGTTGGATAAAGATATTTGGAATAAAACTCTTTTTCAGTCATACACAATTGAAGAGCAATAAAAAATATCTCTCCTCCCTGAACAATTATATTATCTCTTTTACAGCAGTTTCCACATCTTGAACAATAGGCATTAAAAATATATTTAAACTCATTTGTTTTTACGAAACATGTGAGAAAGTCAATTATTTTTTTCTTTAATTCAGGATGGTCACGATATAAGATCAATAGATTATCAGTTTCAGGATTATTACTGTAAAATTTAACCCACCAGGGTTGTAAGCTTATAATTTTAAACTCATTTATTTTCATAATGTGTAATGGGTGATGGGTCTTAAACTCCTCATGTCTCACTCTTCACCTCTTACCTTTCATGATTTCTTTTAAACTCTGTATGGTATAGAGTATATCCTCTTCTGTTATATAATAATGCACTGCCATTCTGATACGATCTTCTGATGTGTTCCAGCAGAGAATACCTCTTTTTTCCAGAGATTTCACCAGATTTACAGCATTTTTTGTATTAAAAAATACCATGTTTGTCTCTACTGTATTAATATCAATAGTTAAGTTATCTATAGTGTCAATTCCCTGTGCCAGGATTCTGGCCTTTTCATGATCTTCGAAAAGTCTTGTAGTCATATCTTCCAGAGCAACAATTCCTGGTGCTGCAATAATTCCAGCCTGTCTCATACCTCCTCCCAGCATTTTTCTTACTCTGTGGGCTTTAGATATAAATTCCTTACTGCCACAGATTATAGAACCGATGGGAGCACATAAACTCTTTGAGAGACAGAACATAACAGAGTCAACATATTGAGTTATTTCCTTCGGTTCTTTCTTTAATGCCAAAGCTGCATTAAAAAGCCTTGCTCCGTCCAGGTGAATTTTAAGATTATGTTTTTTCGCGATTTCACTATATCTCTTCATTGTATCCAGAGGAACTACAACTCCTCCTGCCATATTATGGGGGTTTTCGATACAGATAAGAGATGTCCCCGGTGCGTGGTCATCTTCTATAGAGATTTTCTCTTCAATTTCTAAAGGATTCATAATACCATTCATGCCTTTCAGTGCTTTTGTCTGAAGACCTGAAATAACTGCTGCTCCTGCCAGTTCATGAATAAATATATGAGAAAGTTCTTCCACTATGATTTCCTGTCCCGGAAGGGTATGGGCTTTTATGGAAATTTGATTTCCCATAGTGCCTGAAGTCACTAAAAGGGCAGCTTCTTTTCCTGTAAGTTCTGCTGCCAGTGCCTGAAGTTTATTTACTGTAGGATCTTCTCCTATTACATCATCGCCAAGCTCTGCTTCAAATATGGCCTGACGCATCTTTTGTGTCGGAAGTGTAACCGTATCACTTCTAAAATCTATCCTTTTTTTCATAATTTTTTACTCCTGTCTTCTGAATTCTTAAATAATATAATATTTTTCCGATTAATGCAAGTTATTATGAACTATCAGCAGTCAGCTATCAGCAATCAGCTTTTGCTTACACTCACGTAAATAGGTGGTGGGAGTCTTTCCTGTAGAATAAAAATTAACATTTTGTTAACATTTGCTTTCTTGTTTTTATATTAAAAATATATTATATTATAATAAATTAACGTAAATTTATTGGGAGGAATTAGATTATGAAGATTGATGGTAATTTAACTGCTACAAATTTAATAAAACAGGGTAATCAGCTCCAGGTAAAAGAGGATAGTACTGTAAAAGAACCTGTAGATTCTGCGGTAATTTCTTCTGCTGAATTCAGTAAAATCGGTCAACTTCTGGCAAAGACAACTTTTGATTGCGGCGTTAGTGTTAATACTGCTTCAGAACAGAGAAGAATACAGAAAGAAGGTCTGGCATCTATGGTTGCAAATTCTGGTACGACACAGGATGAGAAAACTCTGGCCGGCCTTGGAATAACCTTTGGAGATCATTATATGTATGATGTGAGTGCCGCAAGGACCAGAAATGTCGTTTTACAGACTATCATAGGTGGTATAGGCGGAGCTATGGGTTCTGTTATAGCTAAAGTGACTTATGATGCAGGAGTTGCAGTTAAAACTGCCGAGGAACAGAGATTTATTCAGAAAGATGGTCTTCAGGCTATAAAGGAAAATCCCAAATCCTCACAGGATGAAAAGACCATTGCCGAACTGGGAATAGTATTCGGAGATTCCTATATGAATAATACAAGTGCCACAAAGGCTAGAAATGTTGTTTTACAGACTATCATCGGCAATATAAGCGGCCCTATAGGTTCTGCTATAGCTAAAGTGACTTATGATGCAGGAGTTAAAGTTGAAACTGCCAAGGAACAGAGAGCTATTCAGAAACAGGGTCTTCAGGGTATAGTTGCAAATTCCGGTGCAACAAAAGAAGAAAAAGCTCTTGCTGAACTTGGAATAGAATTCGGAGATTCTTATATGTATGATACAAGTGCCACAAAGGCTAGAAATGTTGTTTTAAATACCATCAAAGGTGGTATAAATGGTTCCATAGGTTCTGTTATAGCTAAAGTGACTTATGATGCAGGAGTTGCAGTTAAAACTGCCGAGGAACAGAGAGCTATTCAGAGACAGGGTTTTGAAGCTATATTGGCAAATCCTGATACGACAGAAGAGCAGAAGCTTCTCGCACAACGTGGCATAGATGTAGGCGATCATTATATGTATGATACAAGTGCTGCAAAGGCCAGAAATATAATCTTGCAGGAACTTTTCAAATAAATTAACTGGCATTATTTATTAATTTAATTAATGTAGAGACGAGAGTCTCTATATTTTTTTCCAGAGGTGGTAAACTTGCTTAATACTATACTGGATGTAGAGGAAAAGATACACGACTGGTTAACTGCCGGTGTGACTTTTGTCTGGCTTATAAATCCGAGAAGAAAAACTGTAACTGTATTTTCAGAACCTCTCAAATTCAACATTTTCTATATTGATGATGAATTAAATGGTAGTCCTGTTATATCCGGCTTTAAATGTAAAGTCAGTGAGATTTTTATCTGAAATAATATTATTTATCTCAAGAATAATAGTGTTTGAAGATAGAAATCCCTCTGCTGTGAGAAAAATAGAATTATCTCTGAAATACCATAAATCTGCCGGTATGTATTCACTTATTTTCGTCATTACATCCGGTATATTAAAGTTATATTTTACAGATAGTTCCGATAGATTCAAGCCCGAATTTGTTCTGAGTCCCAAAAAGATCCTTTCAAGTAAAATATCTCTTTCATCTCTTTTCTCCGGTTCTGTTATAGATAGTTTTTTATTTTTTATATTATTTATATAATCTGTAATAGAATCAGGATTTTTAAATCTCTCCCCATTAATATATGAAGCGGCAGATGGCCCTAATCCCAGATATTCACTGAAATTCCAGTAGGATTGGTTGTGTCTGCATGTATATCCTTCTTTACAGAAATTCGAGATTTCATAGTGTTCATAACGCAGTTCTTTTAACTCTTTTGAAATTTTAAGATACATATTTCCATAGAGATCATCTTCTTTTTCCTCCTTATAGAGATTAAAAAAGGCCGTTTTTTCTTCCACTAGGAGGCCGTAAAATGAAATATGCTTCGGATTATAAGTTCTGATAAAATCAAATTCTTTTTCTAAATCTTCCATAGTCTGACCCGGTATATTATAGATAAAATCGAGACTCATATTAGAGAAATCTCTTCTGTCAATAAGATCAAGTATTTTATAAATTTCCTCTGTTCTGTGATTTCTTCCAAGGGTTATGAGATTCTTATCCAGAATTGATTGAATTCCCACACTTAATCTGTTTATACCTGCTTCTTTATAGAATTTTAATTTTTCATAAGAGAGAGATTCAGGGTTTGTTTCAATTGTAATTTCCATATTATCTTTAACAGGAAAGAGAGTGAAAATCTCTTTTAAATGCTCAGGTA
Organism: Bacillota bacterium; assembly: GCA_022704525.1. GTDB lineage: Bacteria > Vulcanimicrobiota > SpSt-956 > SpSt-956 > JAKJGF01 > JAKJGF01. The sequence goes on from JAKJGF010000033.1 coordinate 7,874, forward strand.
ATAATAGAGACGGTGTTCCGCCTCCAAGATATATGGATTGAAGTTTATGAAAATCTATGAATTCAGAATATAATCTTATTTCTTCAATCAGTGTTTCAAGATAAAGATCCATGAGAGAAAGCTCTTCTACAGAATAAAAATTACAATAAGGACATTTACTTTTACAGAAGGGTATGTGTATGTAGAGATAAAGCTGTTCCATTTATATTTCACGCATCACGCATCACGCTTCTCACCCATCATCTTCTACAGTCAGTATTGCAAGGAAAGCTTCCTGGGGAATATCTACTTTCCCCACTCTTTTCATTCTTTTTTTCCCTTCCTTCTGCTTTTCAAGGAGTTTTCGTTTTCTTGTAATATCTCCTCCATAGCATTTGGCAACAACATTTTTACGGAGAGGTTTTATACTTTCCCTTGCAATAACTCGACTTCCTATGGCGGCCTGTATTATAACTTCATATAGCTGGCGGGGAATTATTTTCCTGAGTTTTTGCACCAGTTTTTTCCCCCAGTAATAGGCTTTTTCCCTGTGGACTATCATAGAAAGTGCATCTACTGCTTCTCCATTCAGTAAAATATCTAATTTTTCCAGTTCTGCTGGTCTGTATTCTAAAAATTCATAGTCAAGGGAGGCATATCCTTTTGATATGGTTTTTAGTTTATCGTAAAAATCAAAGATTGTTTCAACAAGAGGAAAATCAAAATTCAGATTTACTCTGCTCTTATCCATATATTCCATATCTTTATGTATACCTCTTCTGTCAGCAGCAAGTTTCATAATATTCCCTATGAATTCTGATGGTGTAATGATTTTAGCAGAGATAATGGGTTCTTCAATTCTTTCAATCAGGTTTTCCTGGAGTAAGTTGCTTGGATTATCTATGGAGAGTCTTTCTCCATCATGAGTGTAAACCAGATATTCTACATTTGGCACTGTTGTTATTATTTCAATTTTATGTTCCCGAAATAATCTTTCCTGAATGATTTCCATATGAAGTAAGCCAAGAAAACCACAGCGAAATCCAAATCCCAGAGCCTTTGAACTTTCCGGCTCATAGAGTAGAGAAGAATCATTTAATTTTAATTTATCCAGAGCATCTTTTAATAGATTATATTCATCATTGTTTACCGGGTATAATCCTGAAAATACCATTGGTTTAGCAGGTCTGTAACCAGGCAGAGGAGAGGATGCTTTATTAAAGGTTTCTGTTATTGTATCTCCCACCCTTGTTTCCCTTACATTTTTTATATTTGCAACTACATATCCCACTTCACCTGCAATTAATTCCTCCTGAGGGTCTTTTTTGAGTCCTAAGTATCCTACTTCATCTACTTCAAAGGTTTTTTCATTTGCAAACATAAATATCCTGGTTTTAGGTTTTATCACACCATTTATAACCCTTATATAAGGTATGGCACCACGGTAATTATCGAATATGGAATCAAATATAAGGGCCTGGAGAGGTTCCTGTGGTTTTCCTTCGGGTGGCGGTATCTGTATTATGATTTCTTCCAGAAGTTCTTTTATGCCTTCCCCTGTTTTTGCACTTACCAGGACTATTTCATTACTGTTGCAACCCAGTAATTCTGTTAATTGTTCCATAACCAGTACTATCTGAGCATTGGGTAGATCTATTTTATTTATTACCGGTATTATCTGGAGATTATTATCCATTGCCTGATAGAGAGTGCTTAATGTCTGAGCTTCCACACCCTGTGTGGCATCCACTACCAGTAGAACTCCTTCGCAGGCCGCCAGTGAACGGCTTACTTCATAAGAAAAATCCACATGCCCCGGTGTATCTATGAGATTTAAAATATAGACTTCATCGTCAGAAAATTTATATTCCATTCTTATGGCATGAGATTTTATAGTAATACCTCTTTCTCTTTCCAGATCCATATCATCCAGGAACTGAGCTTTCATTTCTCTTTTAGATACGGTATTTGTAATCTCCAGTAATCTATCAGCCAGAGTGGATTTCCCGTGATCAATATGAGCTATAATTGAAAAGTTTCTGATTTTATTAATATCCATTAGTTTTTAAAGAACCTCTTGCCAGAGAGTATTTTATATTAAGCATTAAATTTAATTGAAAAAATTCATTTTGTCAAGATTAAATTTAAAGGAATTTACTATAGTTATTACGAATTCTTAATTACTTATGTAAATCATAAGACGTGAGAAGTTAAATACTGATCAGCAGTCACCGATTACCCATCATCTCTCACTTAATCAAAGAAAGGAGAATAACGAAAAATGGCTGAAGGACGCGAAAGGGATCTGGTACTGGCACCAAATGAATATGCTTTTATTTTAGATGAGACTAAAGGTAATGTTATTGCTTATGTGGGACCTCATAAAACCAGTCTTGCCAATACTGACAGGCCAGTAATTTTTGAGCAGAATTCAAGACGTTTTAAAAGATGTAATCTGGAAGAAGCTATAACACAATATCCTTTTGCAGAAGAAGGGTGGTATATAGTTTTAGAAAATCCTGCTAAAGGAGGGGAAGAGGAACATCCCAGAAGTGGTCCCAACAGTCTGCCTAAATTGATTTCCGGATGTAAAGTGAATATACCCGGTCCTGTAACTTTTCCTCTGTGGCCGGGACAGGTGGCATATGTTCAGGGACATCATCTGAGATCCAATCAGTATCTTGTGGTTCGTGTTTATAATGAAGAAGCTGCCAGAGAAAACTGGGCAAAAGCTGTTATTAAACCTCAGAAGGCCGGTGGAAATGACATTTCTTCTAATTCTGTTGATTTGAAACCAGTAGAAATTCCTGATCTCACAATAGGTAAATTACTTGTTATTAAAGGCACCCATGTTTCTTTCTATATTCCACCTACAGGTATAGAGGTTGTTCAGGATCATAATGGGAGGTATATCCGTAGGGCAGTTACCCTTGAGAGGCTTGAATACTGTATTCTTCTGGATGAAGATGGAAATAAGCGATTTATTCAGGGCCCTGATGTGGTTTTCCCAAAACCTACGGAAATTTTTGTTGAGAAAAATGGTTCCAGGAAGTTTAAAGCCATAGAATTGAATGAAATAAGTGGTCTTTATATAAAGGTTATAGCGCCTTATAAAGATGAAGATGGAATAGAACGTAAGGTTGGTGAGGAACTTTTTATAACAGGTAAGGATCAGATGATTTATTTTCCGAGGCCCGAACATGCTATTATAAAATACAGTGAGCAGGAAATTCATTATGCTGTGGCCATTCCTGCAGGTGAAGCACGATATGTCCTTAACAGACTGAATGGAGAAATTTCACTCAGACGTGGCCCCTGTATGTTTCTCCCTGATCCCAGAAAAGAGGTTATTGTAAGAAGAGTTCTTGATGAAAAGGCAGTAAAGCTTATGTTTCCCGGAAATCAGGAAGCTCTGGAATATAACCGGAGACTTATGGAGCTAACGAGCAAGATTAAGGCTGATTATGTTACGGATCGTGAAGCTTTAGAGGGCTTTGCTCCCAAGGGGAGAAAACTTGATATGGTTTCTGAGGAAAAAGATAGAAAGAGGGAAAAAGCCAAAGAAGGTTTTGCCGGTGATGATTTTACAAGAAAACAGACCTATACTCAACCCAGGACTATTACCCTTGATACAAAATATGAAGGAGCTGTTACAATAAATGTCTGGACAGGTTATGCAGTTCTGGTGGTGAGTAAGACAGGAGAGAGGAAGGTTATTGTAGGCCCTCAGTCCCATCTTCTTGAATATGATGAAACACTTGAATATATGGAACTTTCGACAGGTACTCCCAAAAGTGATAACAATTTATTTAAAACAGTATATCTCAGGGTTTTAAATAACAAGGTTTCAGATATTGTCACTGCTGAAACAAAGGATCTCTGCCAGGTGAGAGTCCATTTATCCTACAGGGTAAATTTTGAAGATCTTCCTGAGAAATGGTTCAATGTGGAAAATTATGTTAAATTTCTTACAGATCATATGAGATCATTAATCAGAAATATAGTTAAACAGAAGGGTATTGAAGAATTTTATGCCAGTGCTATAAGTATTATCCGTGATACAATACTTGGTGTTCCTTCTGAGGGAGGAAAACGTCCTGGAAGAGCCTTTGAAGAAAATGGTATGAGGGTTTATGATGTAGAGGTTTTAGATGTAACTATTGGTGACAGTACCATAGCCAGTCTTCTTATACAGGCCCAGCACACGGCAGTTCAGCAGACTATTCAGATTGCCCAGGAAAATAGGAGACTTGAAATTACACAGAAGACAGAAGAAATAAAACAAAAGATTGCCGAAGCCCAGGCGGAAACAACTCAGAGAGGTTTAAACCTTGCTATAGAAGAAGTCAGAAAAAATCTAGAACTGGCTTTAACTCAGATTGTTTCCGAACTGGATACAGAGGAAAAACGACTCTCTGGAAAACTTGCTCAGCAGGAAAAACTTTCGAGTATTTCTCAGTCAGAACTGGATAGAGAAAGATTACGTCAGGAACAGGAACTTACTCTGGCCGAAAAAGCTATGCATCAACGTATAGCCGAACTTCGTGAAGATGTGCAGGCAGTAGTTGATAAGGCAGGAGCAATTTCGCCTGATCTTATAGCAGCTCTTCAGGCTTTTTCTGATAAGAATCTTGCAGAAAAAGTTGCTGAAAGTATGGCACCTCTTGCAATTATCGGTGGTAAGAGTATTTTCGAAGTGTTTTCTAATTTGCTTAAAGATACACCTTTAGAGAATATTTTGAAGAAAAAGGGGAAAGAGTGAGCAGTGAGAAGTGAGCAGTGAGAAGTGAAAAGTAAGAAATGAGAAGATCAGGTATATTACTATATATTCATGATAAATAATAAATCACGCTTCACGTCTCACGTCTCACCCCACACCTTCTCTATATATCTTCTTATATAGTCCTTATCACCAAAATATTTAGAGAGAATCTTATAAATTTTTTCTTTACTTATGGGATGCAATTTTACTTCTTTATCAATAGGGTCTTCCCATGTGTCAACTACTGTTTCCATAATCTCTGCTACAGAGAGGGCAAATTGTTTATTATTTTCAATGAATATGTCATAATTATCAAGTGTTCTGAAACCTGAATAATCTTCAAAATGGTCTATGTAATGTCTATCTTTTAAAGCGTAATCTATTACAGAGTCATGACAGGTAATACGGAAATCCTTACTTCTTCGATAGAATTCAGTCTCTTTTTCTATAAATAGCTGCCCTAATACAAAAGATGTAAAGGTATGTCTTATACGGGATATATTTACAGCACATTCAATCATATCTTTTTCTTCAGTATCCGGTATACAGTAGAGAAAATTTGCTTTAAGAGGGATCTTATGCTCGTAGGCTTTCAAGGATAAGTTCACAGCTATCTCTGCTGAAATGCCTTTGTTTACAGGATCTTTTTCCCCCAGAAATTCATATCCTATATCCAGTATTCCCTTACATTCTCCTATATCTTTCAGAAAATCCATAACCCAGATTTCAGGTCTTATAAATGTTACCCATCTGAAAATTACATCTGTTTTTTTTATAGAATTTAATAAAATCCTTAAATGTTCCTTACCTATACTGGCATGTGACATATAAAAGGTTACTTCTTTATTTTGTACTGATTTCTTTATGTCTGAGGTAATACTATCCATAGTTTCTGCTATTATATCTGCTCTTGATTCATTAAACTCTGTGAAATAACAGGGATAATTACTGTTATAAGTGCAGAAATAGCATTTACCCCAGTAACAACCGTCAAAGGTTTTTATACTGAGTGAAATGTCACTGTTCATTCCTGGTAAATTATTAAGTAGAAAGTCAGTAAGTTTAAATTTGTATGAAGGATATTTTGTTTCTCTGTAAAAAGAAGGCACTTTTTTACCCATTAAAAGTTCTTTAAGAAAGTACTCTCCCGGCCCTGCCACAGTATGTGTAAAAAGAGGATTTTCTTCTATTACCCCGGGGCCTCCCACTACTGTAATTTTTCCATTTTTTCTGAAATTACAGAATAAATCCAGTATTTCCTTACTATCATGACCCCAGCTACTCAGGCCGATAATATTATAGGATGATGCAATATTTAAAATTTCATGTAAATTATATTTCTCTGATATTGCATATTCATCAGCTTTTCAACCATATTCTGACAGATATCCATTTAAAAAAGAAACAGGACTTATGGAATTACCGAATTCTTCTGTGAGGATAAGAATTTTTTTCATAAATATAGTAGGGGCGAACACAGGGGTTCGCCCCGTCTCAAGTCTCATTTAATACTATTCGCATCAGTCCTGGGCGCATAATAATGGACAGGGAGATCTCTATCAAAGGCATAGTTTGCTCTTTTAACTTTATTATTTGTTCCTACATTATTTATCATAGGATTCTCAGAAGGATCGTATCCGGGACGAACAGTAACAACATGCCCGTGGCCCTTCCTGCTCTGTGCTCCTACCACTACTATACCATCGTTTGCCAGTTCCTGAGCTCTTTTTGGATCTACTTCAAGCCAGTAACCATTTTCTTCCTGTGCTGATTCGGACATGTTTTTTGCCATAGTATTAGCTGTATAGGCGTAACCCTTTTTATGGGTTATACCTGCTTCCTGCAGTGGCATTCCAAGCTGTTTTAACGTCATTTTTACCCCTTCATTACAGAATGTTTTACCATCACGAGCCTGAAGCCTTTTACTGTTTCTGGCTTTATCCTGAGCCTTTATGAGGGAATCGACTCTGGCTTTTTTCAATTGTTCCGGGGTAAGTGTAGTGTCAGTTGGCTGAGGTGTAGTTGTTTCTGTATTTTCTTGAGTCCCCTGTGTCTGAGTGGTATTAATTCCCTGGATTGGTTTATAAAGAGGTTTTGAAGTCCTGCCGGGAGGTACAAAATTATTTATTCTGGTGCTGTCCATGCTAAAATTCATCCTTTCTCCTGTAAAATTCATTCTTTCTATATTGAATTATAGCACAAATGTTTCAGGTTGTAAATAAAAAGGTGAGACGTGAGACGTGAGACGTGAGACGTGAGACGTGAGACGTGAGACGTGAGACGTGAGACGTGAGACGTAATGTATTTAATTACATGTACTTCACGCTTCACGCTTCACGCTTTACGCTTCACGCTTCACGCTTTACGCTTTACGCTTCACGCTTCACGCTTTACGCTTTACGCTTCACACTTCACGCTTCACACTTCACGCTTCACACTTCACGCTTCACGCTTTACGCTTTAATGGCTGGCCAGAATCTCTTCAATACTGTTATAATGTGATCTATTCTGTGACCAGTAGTCTATAAAGTCTCCCTGATTGGTAATTATTGTTGCATTCTGCCAGGTATTATCACGGGACATAATGCGTACCATCATATCTCCACCATTAAAAGACCAGCTTCTTCCATCACAGTAATAGTGGAGTATCTTAACACCCTGACGTGTTTTAATATGCCATTGATGCTGTGGAACATCCCAGGAACGATCTTCTATAAACCATATGATCTGCCAGATATTTCCTGATGATAAAAAGCCCTGATCAACTCCTATACCTGAATCATTTGGCAGTCCAAAGGCCATACAATGATGCAGGTTGGAAGCCAGGTTATAAACATCTCTTTCTCTTCCAGGTTCAAGATGAAGTGTTGTTACAATATTTCTTGTAAGGCCAAATCCGTAGGGGTCTTCAAGATCATAATCAATAGAACTGGATAAATATTCACATAACTGGTCAGCACCTGCAGAAAATCCCACTGTAAGAAGTCCTCTATCCTGTCTTTCATGAAGTATTCTTTCGAAAAGATCAGGGTCATTATAATAAAGGGCTCCCAGAGTTTTGTATCTTCTCAGTCCCAGGGAACTATTTCCTCCTCCCAGTACTACTACCTGTGTATGCCAGAGCATATTAAAGAAGAGATCCACATCTTCTCTTCTCAGATTATCATTCCAGTAAAATGGATAGTAATCAAGTCCCCATTGTCTGAAACGTTCATAGTACCAACGGAAATTGCCAAAATCCCATTCCTGGCTTCCCTGAGTTTTCTGTGACATAGGTAAATGAAGAAGGGTTTTGTTATCCCAACTTTCCAGAGCGCGTTGAACTATAAAGTCTTTGTGAATATATTCACATCGATCATGGGATGAATAAACTAATGCTGTTGGTCTCATACAATCTTCCTTTCTATTTAAGAAATTACTGACGTGAGACGTGATGTCCACGCTCAGGTCAGTAAATATAATATATTCTAAGGAGTATTTAGAAATCCTTCTATATTGAAAATGTTCTCTTTTTGTTATAGTATGAATTTATATAGAAAAATATAGAAAGTTCTATACAACCCCTTTGATCTCACTGCTATAATAAGGGTTTTCTGTAGTTAAGACCTTTGCCTTACTATAGAGGCGTCCCAGATGCTCCATATGGAGAACATGGAAAATCGTATGGATATAATAGAAAAGGATGTGCTATTAACCCTTAAGAAACTTGAAAAATTTGATAAAAATGTTATTGACTACCCATCACCCTGACCTTTTTTTACCGTTATTTCCATGCCTTCTTTAAGCCCGTATGTATCGGCAAAATTTCCCTGATTTATTGCAAAGGCGAGTGTTCCTTCACTGTTTATATATGCCAGAGCTTCTCCTTTTTGAACATCTCCGAAAGCTGTAACAAAGGGGATTTCCATATCTATATTTTCTGCTGTTATATGGATGGTGTCATCGGTTTTTACAGAGATTTTCAAAAGATCTTCAGAAGTTATATTCGTCCAGACATTTCCATAAGGTTCATCTGTTTTATTATAAATACCAATTATTTTTCCTTCTTCTTCATATACAGTGGCTACTTTAATCTCAAAAAGAACTACATCTTCTGTTTTTATAGGTCTTCCTATGGAATCGAGATTGCCATTACTCGTGGCCAGTATTGCCCCTGCGGGACTGAAGAGATCCCTGCCGTCAAAGGTACCTTTTTCCCACTTCGGATTTATCTTCTTTTTATCCAGTTCATATGCTTCTTCTATACCCTGATCCTTTATGACATAAGTAAGAAGTCCGTTATTTGGGGCAATATAATATAATTCCTTTTTCGTTTTTATTGCTATAGAATTTCTGTCTGTACCTACTCCGGGGTCTATGACATTTACAAAAACCGTTCCTTCAGGGAAACATTCTGTGCCTTTTAAAAAGAGGCCGGCCTGTTCAATATCAAAGGCTTTTACATTATGACAGAGATCTACTACTTCTATTTCGGAATTTATTGCCAGTATTGCCCCATGACAGAGTCCCACTGCTTCGTTATTCAGGCCGAAATCTGTCATCAGAACCACTACAGGTCTTCCATAGGCCAGTGAAGTTAAAAGTATAAGAAAAATGCTCAGAAGAAATAATTTTTTCATTAATAAATACCCCCTTAGATATCAATAAAATATTCCATAAGTGTAAAATGGTTAATTAATCCAAATTGTATTTGCTTTTTTATATTTTTATCCTGAATCATTCCGTAGTGTTTTCCAATTCTATTCTTTGATATAGTTCTTATCTGGTGTATAAGAGCTATTGAGTCTACAGGTAAACCTCCTGTACCCTTTGCTAAGAAAACTTCATTTGAGTAAATTTTTCTATCTGGTTTTCTGGAAGTTATTGGAAGAACACTTATTAATGACATATTTTTATTATAAGCATCAGAGCTTATGATCAGGACAGGCCTTGTTCCTGCCTGTTCTGAGTTGAGAACAGGATCAAGACATGCCTGATATATATTCCATTGTATCATTCAATACACTCCAGACTTTCTACATCAAGCCTTGCAAAATCATTAGCTATTTCTTTAATATCCTGCAAATATAATTCATCTTTTGCCGCTTCTTTCATTTCCTGTTCATAGATCCTTTGTTGTTCAATGTATATAGCTTTCTTTATGGCCTGTTCAATAAATTTATTAAGGGATTTATAATTCTCTTTTGCTATTCCCTTTGCCTGTTCAAGTAAAACCTCATCAATATTAAATGTAGCTCTTTTTTTGGCCATTTTTTACACCTCCATTGATATTATATTTTATACCATATAAAAGTGCAAGTATTTTATGCTATAATAACAATTAAAACTTTGATTAATTTCAGGAGTGTATGTTATGAACAATCCCATAAAACTGATAAACCGTATAAAAATACCTGCCCTCAGTCCCGCTTCTATTGCCTTCAGTCCTCTCGGTATATGGATTGCCGATATAGAAAGAGGGGAATTGTTACTTCTTAATCCACAGGACGGAACTGTAATAGAGAAGCTTAAATCTGTAGTGAGAAGACCTCAGACCATAAGCTGGGACGGGGAATATCTCTGGGAATATGATGAGGAAACATGTAATCTTTATAAACGACATCTTACAGGTGAAACTTCTGTCATGATTGGGCGAATTCCCGGAGTAGTGAGACCTTATCTCGGTATGACCTGTAAAGATAAGACCCTGTGGATTATATCTCCCGATCAGCCTGAGTTTACTGTAAGTAATAATCATATTTCCCTTATAAAATTCCCCCGGCATATACAGGCAGAAACCTTTGAAGCTCCTACATATTCCTGCAGAGGACTCTGTCATGACGGAAAATACCTCTGGACTCTGGATGTGGTGGAAGGAGAGATTTTTGCCCTTGACCCTGAAAAGGGTACAATTCTTACTTCTTATAAGCTTCCTGAGTGTCATGATCCTTCCAGTATAATTGTAACTGATGATAAGGTATGGACAATGGATATAAAGAAAAATGAACTCCTTACTTTTCATTTGAATAGAGATGTTCTTTTTTCTTTTTCCGGAGGCCGCCGTTCAGAAGTGGAAATAATTTACCGCTTCAGAAATCCCGGGCCGGGAATACTTAAAGAAATGGAAACCTTCCAGAGTTTACCTAAAGATTATATTCATCAGAAACTCATAAGCCCTGTTAAGGTTAAACCTGAACCTGATGAAAAAATATCCTGTCAGTGGGATGATAAAGAAGGTACTGTCATAATAAATAAGATAAGGGATTTATTGCCAAATAAAGAATATGATGTTACGGTAAGTTTCGATATAGAAACTCTAAATCTTAAATATCACCTTTATCCACATAGAATGGGAACACTTGATGATATACCGGAGGAAATAAAAAAACAGTATCTTATTGATGAAATGATAAAAAATGAGGATGAACAATTAAGAGAGGTTATCAATAAGGCAAATCTTCTTTTTCAGACAGGAGAAAAGGAAATAAGAAGTAAGGTAGAGGAAATCCTTGAAGGTGAAAAGAGAACCTTCTGGATTGCAAGAAAACTGTATGATTTTGTTGTGGACAGTGTTAAGTATGTCCTCCCTTATACGAGTATAACCAGTAAAAAAATACTTTCCCAGGGTAAAGGAAGCTGTGGAAATCATGCCACTATTTATATAGCCCTCTGCCAGGTTGCCCGTCTTCCTGCAAGAAGTATAGTAGGTTTTTCTATCTGGAAAGATGACAGCCGTCTCGGTTATCTCGACCATGAAATACCTGAAGTTTATCTTCCTTCTTACGGATGGGTTCCTGTAGATACAAGTCGTTTTATGTCGTTACCAATCTATGGCACCCATCCCCTTACAAAATTTAGATCCTTTGGGAGTTTAAGTGATAGATTTTTTGTAAATGGTTTTGGAAGAGATCTATCCTCCCCTTTTGCAAGAAGAAGACATACTGTAGAAAAACAGATAATAGTGGAAGGGGAATGTGTGCCAGAAGAGAGATTTTTTATGAGATGGTATTCAGGTGAGAGGTGAGACGTGATGAATGGGTTTATATATTACTACCTTCCACCGGTAACACCCGGAAGAGGCCCTACAACACTCGGCAGTGCGGGAACAACAGGATTCATACCTGATGATGGCTGATACTGCGGTTGAGGTAATGATTGATTGCCCTGGGGGATAAATCCATAATCACCGAAGTAGTAGCCCGGTTGATATCCCGGCGGGAAATAGTAGCCATAGCCGGGAGGATATCCACAACCTCCGGAATAGGAACCGCTCGAACAGATGCCGGTGGAGTAGACATTCCCTGTGTAGAGATTATTAGTATTAAGCTTGCTGGTAGTACAGGTACCGGTATTATAAGAAGAAGTCTCACTGCAGGGTATATTACCGTGAGAATCATTTGATGGCTGATAATTAGAAACTTTATAAATTTTAAACTGACCGTCTGTTCTTATTCTTAATATTTCTTTTCCATAGAGGGGACTATAAGTATATCTTACATTCAGGGATTTAAGAATATCAATTAATGGGAGACAGAGAATTTCTTTTCCAGAGTCATTTTTTACTGTGCCTCCATAATTTACAGGATAACCTTTTTTCTGGAAATCCATTCCAAAATAGGTTGTAAAAAAATTGCTATCTATATATAATGTATCGTATTCCTTTACAAGTGTTATATTTTGAATAGTATTGTTATCTAAAGATAACTCCATTTTATCTGTAGATATGATATTAGAGCTGTTAAATTTTGCCAGCTGTATATCACCTGCCTGTGCCTGAAGGAGTGTAATAGCAAGAATACTTGTAATTATTATCATTTTAATTGTTGTTTTAATCATTTCTACCACCTCCATATTTATATTAACATAAAAACCTTAAGAAAAGCTTAAAAATATGAAAAAATGAAAAAAAATTGTGAGAGGTGAGAGGTGAAAAGTGAAAAGATTACCTGCATTATGCCTCTAATCAATGTGAGAACTTACGGTTTGCACCGCAAGCTCCGTCCCCTTGTGGGCGGGGTCATTGACTTGTTACATTATCCGTTTTCTATTGTTCTTCTTGAAGGAAGAGACATATGATGCCCTATGAGGGATTGAAACCAAGCAGGGGAGAAGGAAGTTCTTCTTGAAGGACGAGGCATATGATACCCGGTGAGTCTGCTGTAAAATTCTTCCTTTGTCATTTTTATGTGTCCCCCTGAGGATTTAAAATCTCCCTCATATACACATTCCCTTACAGGCTCATTGGTTTTACTGTCCCCAGTAGAACCTCTATCAGTATCTCCATGGGGGTTACGGAGGTAAACATAATTATTATCAATTTTTTCTATAGAAAGTTTGTGCTCACCTTTTCTGGTAGGTTTATCCGAATCCATTCCCCAGCTTAAAGATACAGGTACATAGTAGCCATCTGAGAGGGCTTCTTTTATTTCCTTTTCGACAAATTTATTATATCCAGGTTCATAGATATTGATGACTTTACTATCATAGGAAAGAACGGCATTGGAAGCTTTATTATAATATACATTTGCTAACCCACCGTGAACCTCTGTTTTTTCTCCTGTACCCTCTTCTATTCTGTAGAATTTATCCGTTTTATTATCATATTCCAGTGAGTTCTCTGCATATGTCATCATACTGGCCTGATAGATCCTATCTACAGGTGCCCTTCCGCTGTGATCATCCTGAAGGACTCCCTCGGGTCTTGCCATTATATCTGCGTTGCGGAGTCTCACTTTACCTTCTTTTCCTGTGAGATCTGCTATAATTCTTACATATTCAGAAGGGTGAGTTTTTGCATTTATATATTCCAGTGTTGTTACGGTGCAGGTACCTTTATTCCCCTGATGTATTCTGTCAGGATGGGCTATGTTTTTCAATGTTTCTTCGAATATTTCAGTTCCTTCAAGACCTTCTGCAAATTCCTGATGATGCATTTGTATCAGATTTTGAAGGAGAGTTTTATTCTGATTATCTTTATTCTGTAATTTACCTTCTTTCAGAAGTTTTATACATTCTGCCACATTTCCGGGAATTATTTCTGAATCCATTATTTTTACTCTTCCTGCTCTGACAGTCTTTTCTGCCATATTCAGGAATTTTTCCTGCTCTTTCGGAGAGAGGAGTTGAAAAGCATTGGGAGCTTTTTCATCTTTCCCGATTTCTTCCATTATCAGTTGTCTTTTGTTAACATTTTTAGACTTACTTTCCATATGATCTTTTATGCTTTCAGAATATATCCTCCTTATGGAAGAAAAATCCTTCAGAGCAACTGAGAGACTTCTTTTAAGAATTTCTCCTCCCTGCAGTTCTACCTCTCCTTTTTCACCGGTAAGTCCTGTCATAATTCTTGCATATTCTGAAGGATTTTTTTCTATATTCATATCTTCCAGATGGGTATAATCATTTTTTTCTCTTGATAATTCCATGAAGCCGGGTTCTGTTAAATTTTTTATAAGAGTATAGAGTACACCGGCTTTATTTAATCCTTCTGCCGGTTTTAAGTTATTCATTTCTGTAAGGTTTTCTATGAGGGTTTTACCCTTACTGTCTCTATTGTATAGTTTATCACGTTCAAGAAGTTTCAGGATATCTCTGTATAGTCCCTTTGTATATAGGCTGTCCATAAGGTTTATAGTTCTTTCTCTGTCATCTTCTGACATATGTTCAAAATTTATCCTGGCCTTTTCATTTTCCTTAATTTTATCTCTTATGTCCTGACGCTGAAGTTCTTTTAGTTTTTCAGTCCCAAAGTGTTCTTCTATACTCTTACGGTAAATTTCACCGGTATCTACGTTAATGCTCAATTCTATTGTTTCGCTTCTTTTAAGGATTTCGCCGTTCTGGAGGAGGACCTCTCCTTTTTCATCTGTAAGACCTGAGATAATTCTTACATATTCTGCAGAACTATTTTTAAGGATTTTTTTCTGTAACTCAGATGGATAATCGAATCTTGAGATATTATCAGGTGTAGTTAAAGATCGTATTACCTGTGTTAATACATTTAAACCTGTAATACCGTCCTGGAATTGACTTTCAAGGGAAATAAGGTTATCCAGAAGGGTTTTACCAGTGGTATCTTTATTCTGAATTTTATCTTTTTTAAGAAGTTTTAAAAGGTTACTTCTACCACTGGAAGAATCGTAAACTTTTTCAGAGAGATTTAAAAAATCGGATCTTTCTTTTTCTGTCATATTTTCATATTTTTTCCACAGTGCTTCATCTTTTTTAAGTCCTTCCATTATATCTTCTCTCTTAAGTTCCCGGACTTTTTCTTTTCCAAGCATCATTCTCATACTGTCACCGTAAAGAGTTGCCGGACTTACAATCTCTCCATAAAGTTCTACAACTTCATCATTTCTTTTTAATATACTTCCGTCTTTTAGTTTTACTTCTCCTTTTTCTCCTGTAAGGCCTGTTATAATTCTTATATATTCTGCAGCATTACTGGATGCAAGGTCAAATTCCATTTTATCTGTAAAATTTTTCTTATCCATAGATTCCGGTCTGGCAGTTGATCTGATTACCTCACAGATTATTATGTCTTTATTAATTCCAGGGGGAAATTTCTGGTCTTCCAGTTCAATAAGATTATCCAGAAAGTCTTTTCCCTCACTGTCTCTGTCCTGGAGGTAGAATTTCCCAAGAAGCTTTATAAGGTCTTCATCTGTCATACCGGGACGTTCATCCATGGGAGGTTTATAGAATTTTTCTGCAAGAGTCATAAATTTATCTTTTTCTTCCTGATGCATGGTACCATAGGCCGCCAGTGCTCCATTGTCTTTAAAAATCTGGTTTTTTATATCTTTTCTTATCTGTTCTCTATCAGTTTTATTCTTTGCATTTTCCTCCATAGATGCCTGGAAGATACTGCTGCAATTTATAAAGCCCTGTCCCTGAAAAGATTTATCTGAAAATTTAAGGGTCTCTCCATTCTGAAGTTTTACTTCTCCTTCTTCTGATGTAAGGCCTTTTATTATTCTTGTATATTCGGAAGGGTTATCCTTTGTAAGCCTGTATTCTTCGGTAAGAGAGGAGTTTTGCTCTGCCAGAAGTTTCATAAAATCAGGAGTTGAGACTTTACCAAGAATTTCTCCAAGGATGAAATCTCCCGTAATACCCTGGCGAAATTTTTGTTTACCGAAATTGTTGAGATTTTCCAGAAGTGTTTTTCCTTCAATATCTTTATTCTGTAATTTACCATCTTTCAGGAGAGTTAAAAGATATATACTGGTTCCACCTGGCATATTTTCTCCTCCCGCCATAGAACTTCCGTAACCTCCATAACCTCCCATTCCCATACCTCCCATATTACCGAAAGGACAGTAGAATTTTTCTGCAAGTTCCATAAAGATTTTTTTCTCTTCTCCTGTCATATTTTCATAAGCAAGCCAGACTTTTTTATCTTTTTTCATCTCTTCTGTAATATCTTTAGCTTTCTGTTCCTTTGATACTTCAGGCATAGTAAAGGGCATTCCCATCATTCCTGATGGCATACCAATCTGTCCTTTTAACACTTCTTTTTCCTTCTCTTCAGGACTTTCCCTTTCAGAAAGAATACTTACAGGAGTTAAGTTCTCTCTGTCTTCTTCGTAAAGTCCTTTCATAGCTTGAAGATTTTTATTCATACCTTCTATGGCTGTTTGTCTTTTTTGTGATATGGCTGAACTTCTCACAGGAACTGTTTTATTTTTTCCCTGAAGGAGAGATGAAATACCTGTTTTATGGGCTATGGCGAATTGACTGTAATCCATGGATAAGCCTCCTTGAACCTTTATGCTTCACGGTTGACGTGTGACAGGTAATATATTTCTTTATATTAATCAGGTAATATATTTCTTTATATTAATTTTATATTTTATAAAATTTTATAAGAAAAGGTAATATTTTACAATAGTTTAATGTTAAAAAATTGTAAATTTATTGCTAGAAATAAAAAAACCCGTCGGAAAAATCCGACGGATTTTAAGGGTTGATTTTTACTCCTGCAATGCTTCCAGAGCATCCAGTTTTTTGTGTATTTTTGCAACAAAGACCTTTTTCTGATTTTCATCAAGGACATTATAGAGATCTTTTAATAAATCGACAGTTTCTTTTCCATTCTGAGCTGCTATATCAATTTTGCCTTTTATTTTATCGGCCATCATATTTACGTCAGGATTTTCTTTTTCCATTTCAGCTTTCATTTCATCTTTGAAGGCTTCTCTGTCTTTCTTTGTAGTCTCCATTTTTGATGTTATTTTACCTTTTACCTCATTGAACTTTACCAGTTGTTCTTTGGATAAATTCATTTCCTTGGCAAATTTATCCAATCTGCTCTCTATTGCCTCTTTACGAAACCTCTGACGCAGTTCAGAATCACCCTTACACCCCGGTAGAAATAGGCCCACTCCTAAGACCAGTAACATTGCTACAATTAATCTTTTTACCATTTGAAATTCCTCCTTGTTATTTTATTTTATTTTTTACCCTGTAAGTATAATAAAATAAAATTGTTAAGGAAGTTTTTTGAAATTGTAAAAAAGTGTAAAGAAGGTGAGACGTGCGACGTGAGACGATAGATACATTTACTTTTCTTTTCACTTTTCATTTCTGCTCACTGCTCACTGCTCACTGCTCACTGCTCACTTCTTTTCACTTTTTACTACTTAGTCCAGTAATTGTTCGGATTGTTAGGATAAACCGGCGTTGGCGTTACTATATCTGTATATAGTATCTGCTGAGTAACACTTTCTATACCCTTATCTAAAACTATACCGGCATTCTCACCATTTTTGAGTAATATTCTCTGTGAGTATGTAGTTGTATAATTTTGAACAGTATAGTAATATTTCTTGTTAGTTACGTCATATAGCAAATCACCCTGAATTTTACGGTAAATTGTAGCTGTTATTGTATAATCACCCTTCTGAAGTCCCGTGAAGTTGAATGTACCATCCTGAGGAAGAGGGGTTGTCGCAACGGCCCTTTTTGTGGGGATACGGGCAGTATTTATATAGTCTTCAGTAAGTGTAATAGAACCCTCATCAAAAGGTTTGTAGATTGTAACTTTTCCGGAAATTGAACCTGAAGAAGAAGATGTGTCCTGAGCTACTGTACCGGTTACTGTAACTCTGGGCTGATTGTTTTGAGTTGAAGTATTATATTTTATGCCCAGAAAATTCAGGGTATCAGTAACGTTCAGATAATAGATCTCCTGTCCTCTGGATCTGTCAGGCCCTGTGGCAAGAAGTGATAGAGGTGCATCCTGACCATTCAGGGTAAACTTTGAGGGAAGGTTCTGGAAATTTGCTGTAAGACCCAGCATATTTACATAATCTGTTGCAGGAGCATACATATTATTATTCTGATATATAATTGCTTTTGGGAAGGTACTGTTATATATCACCAGAGGATGGGAAGAAGGGTCGATAAAATATCCAGATAGCTTAATGAAATCAGATCTGGCTTCTATTAAAGGTGTAAAGATACATAGAAGAAGAATTAAAAAAAGGCTTGTAATAGAGATTTTTGAGGAATTATGGTGTTTTAATTTCATTTTCTTCACTCCCTTTTTTGATATTATTATTTACAGATTTATTTACGGCAATTTTAATGCCATAATTTTTTCAATATCTTCTTTAAGACGTATAAAATCTTTTACTTCTTTTGAAGAAAAATAATTTTTTGTAACTTCTTCTATTAATTCTACGTGATGCCACAGATATTCATGATATTTTGTATTCCCTGTAGAAGATGCTATTTCTTTTATTACTCTTAACATGGCGAGTGTTACAGCCATATCTGACTTTCCGTACTGTCTTATTTGTGTAAAGGCCAGCTCAAGGGCATCATGGAAATTTATTTTTCTCAAAGATACTATTACGTCACCGCTGAAAGGATCCTTTATTTCCCAGGGAGATATGTGTCTTTTAGCTAAAAGTATAAGTAATCTCCCAAGATGATCAATACATGTTGTTGCTGTGGTAGGATCATTTACTGCAGGTGATATGGCTTTAAGAGCAATATCTACAATCTGTCTTATTCCAAACCCCACATCCTGCTGCATTGTTCTCACGGGACCTATGTCAAAGGCTTCCAGGCAGACCTGGCAGAATTTTTTATCTGTTTTTCCGGCAGGTGCTACAAAGACAATCGGATTGCCTGCTATGACAAATCCTCCTACAGGATATTTTACAAAGAGCTTTACAGCATATCTTTTTGCAAGTTTCCCCAGGCTTTTATCATCGATTAATTGGATATAACCCGTATATTTACTAAAGACAGGTTCACTTTCCGAAACAGGAATTAAATGTTCTGTATAGAACTTTATTTGTTGAGTTGCTTTTTCAGGAAAAACATTTTTTATGACATGTTCAGTATCTCCGGCTATATGATTAACTATATGATTTAACTGTATAAAAAGTGATATGTAATGGATGAAATATATAAGGCTTCCCAGACAGAAAAGAGCAAGGAGAATACCTATGGATATACTGGTGTCAGGAACAAATGGCGAAGGTTCTCCCCTTATTGTCCTGAGTACCAGGAGACAGTAAATAAAGGTTCCTGTGAAGATACCCAGTATTATCTGGTTTACAGGATCTCTCATAAAGGAATTCAGTATACGGGGAGAAAACTGCATTGATGCCATGGTGAGAGCCATAATCATTATGGAATAGATAATGGTAGTTATTGTCATTATGGAACCTGCAATTGTTCCAATTACTATCTGGGCAGAAGCAGTTTCCCCCTTAAAGGCCCATGGCATCCAGTTAGTAAGAGATAGATATAAATCTCCTCTCTCTTCCATATGGGTAAGTACTATGGCAAATATTGCGAGAGAAACAGCTATAATTGTCGGCCTGAACAGGAGACCTGTACGAAGATCATATATAATCTGTGTTGAGATAAACTTTAATCTTTGAAACATTATAAAAATTATCACCTCAAAAAGTTAAATTGTCAAGAGGAGAATTTTCTTTGTACTGCTATTATCAAAGTATATAATTTTATATATTACAGGGAGATGAGCTGAATTGAAAATAATCTTAATCGATGATGATGAAAAATTATTGAACCTTCTGGAAGAATATTTTAAAGAAAGAGATATGGAAGTTTATAAGGCTTTTTCAGGCGCTGAAGGTCTTAGTATCATAGAAAAAGAAGAGTTTGACCTTGCAATTCTGGATGTTATGATGCCGGGAATGGATGGCCTCGAGGTTTTAAGAAAGATAAATAATAATCATCCTTACCTTCCTGTAATAATGCTTACTGCAAGAGGTGATGAGGCAGATAGAATAGTCGGTCTTGAACTTGGAGCAGATGATTATATAGTAAAACCTTTCAGTCCCAGAGAGTTACTTGCCAGGATAAAAGCTGTTACCAGAAGAAAAGAAAAGATGGCAGAAGAGTCTAAAGTTTCCACATCTGAGATAGAGCTTGATTTTAATAAAAGACAGGCTACTTTCAGAGGGAAACCCATAGAATTAACTACTGTAGAATTTGAGATATTATCTATTCTTGTTCAGAATAAAGGTATGGTACTTTCAAGGGATCGTCTTATGGATATGGCCAGAGGGAAGGATTTTATGGCCTTTGATCGATCCATAGATGTTCACATAAGTCATCTCCGGCAGAAACTGGAAGAGGATCCGAAAAATCCTGAATTAATAAAAACCATATGGGGTGTGGGATATCTTTTTACATGAGGAGCTTTATGAAAATATCCAGACTCTACCTTAAAATATATTTTTATTTTCTGGCTATTCTGTTTCTGGTATGTTTTATTATAATTCCTCTTATATTCTTTTTATCAGTGGATAAACCATATAAAAATCTCTTGCAGAAACGTATGGGTCTTTTTGTTTCTTTAATGAAAACTTCCTTATTTAAAGAGGATTTACCTTCAGCTATTAATGATATAGCCAGGCAGGCAGGTGCAGATGTGGCAGTTTACGGAGAAGGAGGAGAAGTTATTCTCACATCAGGAAAACATATAGAACCTCTACAATCTGACCTTATGGGAAAAGTAAAAAATACAGGTTTTTATAGTGATATAACTAAAAAGAGGTTGTTTTTTTTAACTACTGTTGATAAACCACCCTATGCTTATATGTCTGTTTCTGCTGAAGCTGTGGATGTAAGGGAGAGAAGAAGTAAATTTTTTTTCTGGCTTCTGGTTTTATGTGTTATAGTTTCTGTTCTTGTTTATCCTCTTTCTATGACTATAACAAAACCTCTTGAGAAAATAACAAAAAAAGCTATGCAATTTTCTAGAGGAGATTTTACTGTCTTTGAAAAAAAGGAAGGAAAAAGAAAAAGCAGTGATGAGATTTCCAGATTGGATGAAGCTTTTACTCATATGTCAGGGGAACTTTTAAGGATGATAGAAGCAAAAAAAGAATTACTTTCTGATATATCTCATGAAATGGGTTCCCCCTTAAGTAGAATGAAAGTTTCCATAGAACTTATAGAAGATAAGGTAAAGGAAAGTAAAATTCCGTCGTCAGAAGTAATTTTAGCTCTTTCCAGTGATATTGATGATATGGCAAAACTTGTAAAAGAATTGCTGGATTTTTCAAAGATGGACCTTAAAGGTTATACTCTGGATATAAAACAGTGTAATCTGGAGGAACTTGTAAAGTTATGTGTGAAAAGTTTTGAGCCTTTAACCGGTAGAAATAATATATCTATAGAAATTAAAAAAGAAGGAGATTTGCAGAATGTATCTATAGACGAAGAAAAAATTGCCAGAGTTTTGCAAAATCTTCTATCAAATGCCATTAAATATTCACCTCAAAATGGAGTGATTGAAGTTTTGCTGAAAGGAGAAAAGGAACATTTTTTTGTTTCGGTAAAGGATGATGGACCCGGTATAGGGAAAGAAAATGGAGAAAAAATATTTTTTGTTTTTTTCAGGGAAGACCCTTCCAGAACCAGGGGTACAGGAGGAGCAGGTCTGGGGCTTGCTATGGCAAGAAAAATAATAGAGCTTCATGGTGGGAGAATATGGGTGGAAAATCCCGGAGAGAAGGGTGCAATTATAACTTTTAAAATATGAAAAGGATTTTCTTATTTGTCTTAGAATAAGTGCATAATTTAAATGCCTGAGAATTTTTATTATTGTTAAATTATTAATTTCTGTAAAAATAAACCTGTTTAAAGCAACCAGCTTAAGGAAAAAAGCTGAAAGCTGAAAGCTAATAATAATTTAAATTCTAATAGGTTAAGAAAATATATAATAATATCAGGAGGTACTTATGACAAAAAAAGTAGAATCAGATCAAAAGAAGCTTATTCTTGTAATAGATGATGATGAAAATGTTAACAGAATCTTAAAAACTGCTCTGGAAGGTGAAGGCTATGATGTTATGTGTGCTCTGGGAGTAGATGAAGCTATAGCTTATATAGAAGTCAGACGTCCTGACCTGATTATTTGCGATATAATGATGCCAGAAAAAGACGGCCATGATTTTCTTAAGGAATTAAGAGGGAGACCTGCTTTTTCTGATATAAAGGTTATCATGCTTACGGCTCTCAGTGACTTTGAAAATATAAGAAAAACTGTTTCAGCCGGTGTTTTCGATTATCTCACAAAACCTATAGAATCTTCCAAATTATTTGGTGTTATAAGAAATGCTTTTAATGAATTTTATGAATGGTAAAAATCAGAGGCGACTTATGTCGCCTCTGATTAAGTTAATAAAAGATTTTAATTTTCACCCAATTTCCCGGACATATAAGACTGTACCTGAGCAAGTATAGTAGCCCTCCAGTAATATCCAAGGGCTGTAATCTGTTCCTCTGCCTGACCCTGTCTTAACATACGGGCATTTTCATAATAGAAGATTGGAAGTGCTGATTCTTCTTCTCCATTTAGATTAATCATTTCTACTGCTCTCCTGTCAGCAAAATCCAGCATATCAGCAAGAGCTCTTTCATTTTTTATCCCTACAACCGTTGTAAAGCTATCATCCAGTTCAGCATCAAGAGAGTAATATTTGGCTATTAACTGGGCTGAAAGGGTATAACTCGATGTTGATTCTCCTATAACCATGGGAGCTAATTCCTCTTTATCTGCAAATTCTTCTTTCACTACCTCGACTCCTGCAGAGCTTGCAATAGCTAACATATATCTACTATCAATCTGCATAAAAATCTGTTTCATTATATTTGGATGTTGTCTGTAAGCTTCAGCATATTCATCTATAATATTACTTTCAAAGTAGACCATATTAGCTTTGGATGCTCCTGAAAGGACATCTCCTAACT
>JAKJGF010000232.1 GCA_022704525.1 Bacillota bacterium
GCAACATTATAGCCTGTTGCCGTATTTACCCCTATAACTTTGCCATCTTCCAGTGATATGAGAGGTCCTCCGCTGTTACCGGGGTTTATAGCGGCATCAGTCTGAAGAAAGGTTCCCACAAAACTTCCCGGCCTGTTGGTTACACTGGAAATAATCCCTTCTGTAGCACAGTATTCAAGTCCTACAGGATTGCCGAAAGTTCCCACAGGAAGTCCCACATCTACTTTATCTGAAAACCCGAGTTCTGCCGGTATAATATCGGGAGGAACTCCCACTTCTGTGAGTTTGAATTTTAATACACCGAAGTCATATATGGGATCTATATATACGGGAATAGCAGGAAGTCTTTCTCCGTCCTTGAAGCTTATCTGAAGGGAACTTATACCGTCTCCTATGATATGTTTATTTGTTGTGACAAAAGCACAGTTATTTTCTTTATCTATGTGTACAACAAATCCTGATCCGTTCCATACTCCTCTGTATGAAGTTTCAAGAGCCACCACAGTGGAACCATAAATTCTGACAGTGTATTTTTCAGCCTCTTTAAGAAACCCCCTGGCTTTTGAACGATATTCCGACATTATTGGATTAAAATTAACAGAGGGGCCAGAGATTATTGATAAAGGAGATAGATTTCTGTCCGCCTCTTTATAAACATCCTCCGGCCTATGAAAGTCTGACATAAACTCCTCCTCTCCCGCCACTAATTTTCAAGGAACGTTACCAGGAAATTCTCAAATTTTTCCGGATATTGATACATTAATCCATGTCCTTCTTGGAAAATATGTAATGATATAATTCTCTTTACTTATAGAGATTTCCTTTAAATATATACAAGATTGTACTGAAAAAGAAGGTATAGCAAGAGTTACTGACGTTTCAGAGTAGTAGTTGCAAAATTATGTAAATAAAAAATATTCTGCTATAGAGCAGGAAGTGAAAATTAAGATAAAAAAAAGAGCCCTTAAGAATACAATGTGACGAGATGTGGTCTTTTGTTGGTAATAAAGATAATAAACAGCAGAAGTATAACTTTTTTGTCATGTCTGTTAGAATGAACAGTGAACAGTGAGCAGAGAGCTCTCTTTAATAAATAGCAGAGTAATAAAAAATTTAACAGGCAACAGAAGTTTTCTATTGCCTGTTATGTAGTCAATCAGGAAACTCCTGAATTAAGATTATCTTCAGCCACCACAGTCTGGTTCTATAGCCTTCGGAGGAGGCATGATTACTGTATCTATAACATGGATTACACCATTACTTGCTTTTATGTCTGTCTTTACAACCTTTGCATTATCAACCATAACAACTTTATTTTTTACCTTTACAGTAATTTTCTGGCCCTGAAGTGATTTCGCTTTATAAAGTTTTACCACATCTTTTGCAAAAACCTCTCCTGATACTACATGGTAAGTGAGAATAGATTTCAATTTATTTTTATTCTCAGGTTTTAACAGATCTTGAAGTGTGCCTTTCGGGAGTTTTGCAAAGGCTTCATCAGTAGGAGCAAATACCGTAAAAGGACCTTTGCTCTTTAATGTGTCTACAAGACCTGCTGATTCAAGAGCTTTCACGAGGGTTTTGAAGGAATCTGAAGCTTTTGCCGTATCCACTATATCCTTCTTCTCACCGGCACCATAAATATAGCCTGCTGTCGCAATTGCTATTAAATATACTATTAATATAATCGTTAGAGACTTATGATTTTTCATGAATTGAATTACCTCCTTATAAATGAGTATTTTATACTTTTTATTATACTTAATATTTTCATATAAGTCAATTTATTTTAGAGAAAATTTTTTATAATAGTTTACTCATAATATCAACTATTATATCTTTATTGTCAAATATATATAGAAAAATATTTTATCTCTAATTTTAATTACTATTAATTTAATCAATAATTTAATATTATAGGACTTTTCACTTTTTAGCCTTAAATGAAGTCAGGTTGATAAATTATTAAAAGCTGATAGCCAATAGCTAATTAATATTAAAAACTATAGGTGAAGGCAGAGTAATCTGTTTCATGTATTCCAGTGCATAAAGGTCAGTCATACCTGCCACATAATCTGTAACAATAGTCTCTGCCGTTGCTTTTTCCTTTATAATCTTCATTACTCAAATTTATTTTCCCCTCCTCAAGTTCAAGTTCAAGAGGAGGAGTTTTTCTTACTACAAAATCATCATTATCATCAAAGGGAATCTGTTTATGAGACAAAATTTTCATAAATAAAGGGCATTGTCTTACTTACTTTACATTGTACAATTAATTTTTCACCCTTTTTTGATTGTTCAAACTCCTTTATTGATGATATAATAGGAGTTACTGTATAAGAAATTAATTTATCTTTTGTGAAGAGATAAAAAATAGAAAGGAAGTGAAAAAATAAGTCCATAATAATAACTACTGGTAATAAAGAAAGAAATTCTTTTTTATCTGATACTTTAATCAATCGAAAGCGAATTAAAAGAAATGTTATAAAAATCAGAAAGATAAAGGCAAAAAACATAATTACTCCTCTTTATAGTTATTAAGAAAGGCGGTTTTATTTATGATAAAATATATTATTTTAATTTTTGTTATTTTAAACATAATCTTAAATTCTCCTTGTAATAGTAAAGAAAATTTTGAAGCTTTCCGTGGATGGAATGTGGTAAAAATGAATATGACTGTAGAGGAAGTGAAAAAAGCTCTTAAAGAAGCTTCAATTTCTTTTGAAGAAAAAATGTTTCATAAAACAGGAAATATTTATCTTACACTGGATAAAAAGGGCTGGAAAGGTACCATCTACTTTGATGAGAAGAACAGAGTTAACCAGATTCTTTTCCAGAGTCCTTATATAAAGAGTGAAAAAGAAGTAAAAAAAATAAGAGATTCTTTCATTGCTCAATATGGATCTCCTCATGAAACAAAAGAAATCCCTCTCTCAGATGATGGAAGAAGAGATATTTATTATATCTGGAAGAATAAGTTTATAATGTTGGAACTTACAGTGACTTATTATAATAATGAGAAAGAATGGATTCTATGGGAATGTTATAATCCTGTGAAATAAAGTAAGTTAATTATAAGATTATTCTACTATTGGAGAGTATTTTTCCTGATTCCTATGCCAAATTCTTCTTTGACCCTTCCTGTAAGAGTAAAGAAAATATCAAGAATCTCGGGTATGAAATGAATTAAATTTTTCAGATCCTTTATTTTCGCATATATTTATGATATTCTTTTTGAAGAGCTGGAATTTTTAAATTCTACATCCTGGTAATACATTCGAATCTAATTAGAATAAAGCAGGTGATTATTTCTGGATAAGAAAAATATGGCTTATTTTTGCTGTCATGTTCCTGTTGAACTTATTTCTGCAGCAGGGTTAATTCCTTACCGTCTGAATGGTCTCGGAGATTTTGCCGATAAATCTTACAGTTATTTTCCCGGTAATTTCTGTATGTTTGCAAGAAACTGTCTTAATGAAGGCCTTACCCTGAACCCCGGCAGATTTGCCGGTGTGATTTTTATTAACTCCTGTGATGCTATGGAGAGATTATATGATGTATGGAAAAGTTATATACCGCTTTCTTTTATTCACCTTCTTTCTGTTCCCAGGAAGAATGATGTTTCGGCACTGGCTTATTTTTTAAAAGAATTACTTCTTCTTAAAGTCGCTCTTGAAAGGTTTATAGAATATGAAATTACAGAGGAAAAATTAAAAGAATCCATTCTTTTATATAACATAAGCAGACACCTTTTAAGAGAAATAAATCTTCTCAGGAAGGAAGAGGATTTTTATCTTCCTTCTTCTCAGCTTATGGAGATAATACTAAACTATCCCTCACCTCTTCAGCTTAATATCAAGTTAAAGGAAATTCTGGATAAGAAAGATAATTTTTACAAAGGGAAAAAGAAATTACCGGCCCTTATGCTTTCGGGAAGTGTTATGGAAGATATGACTCTCATAAAGATTATAGAAGAGGCTAAAGCAAGAGTTATATATGAAGATTTCTGTTTTTTAAGAACCTTTAATAAATTTGTAGAGAGCAATAAGCCTTCTCTTGAAGCTTTAGCTGAGGGTTATATCACGCAGTTTCCATGTGCCAGAAGAGCGGATTCTTATAAGGAGAGGTTAAATTATATAAGAAAAATAATCACAGATTATTCTATAAAAGGAATTATATTTTATATAATTAAATTCTGTGATATATTTTCCTGGGAAACACATATGATAGCTTCAGAACTTCGTTCAGAGAAGATACCTGTTCTCATAATAGAAGGAGATTATCCTGTAAAAAGCAGAGGACAGATAAAGAGCAGAATAGAGGCTTTTATAGAAATGCTGGAGGAAGACAAATGAATCAATTAAAAATTATAGAAATCCTTCATCGCCATCCTCTATTATTTAAAATTCTCCTTTCGGCTTTTCTCCCTCTTAAAATAGATCGGAGATTCAAATACAATAAGCATTTAACTCTTGCCAGTATCAATCTTTATACAGATACACTGGATAGTAATAAAAGCTCCGTATGGCAGAGTATTTTATTCCCTACGGAAATATTTCATTCCATGAATATTTCTCCCTTTGTAATTGAAATGACATCTTCCATACTGGCTAAAATGAATCTCTCAAACAGGCTGATTTCTCTTATGGAATGTGCGGGATTAACGAGAGAACTCTGTTCTTTTCACAAATGTGCTGCAGGAGCAGTGAGGAGCGGGTTGATACCGGTTCCTGAAATGATAGTCACTTCCTCGGAAGTATGTGATTCCATAAGGAAAATCGGTGAGTTTTATTCTAAAATCTCAGGTACGTCCCATTTTTATCTGGATGTTCCTTTTACTAAAACAGAAGAGAGTCTTCTTTACGTAAAAGAACAGCTTTCAGAACTTATAAAATGGCTTGAGGTTAATTCAGGAAAGAAATTTTCAGAAGAAAAATTCTCAGAGTCGATTAAATATTCAAATAGCCTGAGAAAAAATATGATGGAAGTTATGGAATTAAGAAGGGAATATCCCGGAATAATGGGCTATAAACCTGTTTTTGGCCTTTTTAATTTCAGTCTTTTTTACGGTTCTTCCGAAGGGGTAAGGATTTCTGAGATTCTACTCAGAGAACTGAAGGAGAAAGCCCGTTCCTGGAGACCTTCGAAAGATTTAGTGAAAATACTCTGGCTTCATTTTACTCCCTTTTATAAGGAGGAATTTACAGAGGTTCTGGAGAAAAATGGCCGGGTATCTGTTGTCTTTGAAGAAATGAATAATATCTACTGGAAAGAAGTATCAGAGGAAAACCCTCTGGAGAGCATGGCCGAAAGGATTTTCCTTTCCCCTTTCTGTGGTTCTGTTCAGAACAGACTGGAGAAGATACTTTCTCTCTGTGACTTTTATGATGTAGCGGGAGTAATACATTTTTCTCACCTGAGCTGCAGAAAGTGTAATGGAGGGTTAAGAGTGATTAAAGATGTTCTTAAAGAGAAAAATATACTTTTTCTGGACCTTTCCGGTGATTGTATAGACAGCAGAAATTATTCAGAGGGACAGCTTAAAACCCGATTGGAAGCTTTTCTGGAACTCTTTGAGTGAGGTAGATAAATATGGAATACCTTCTCGGTGTGGATTTAGGTTCAAGAAGTACAAAGTGTGTCATAATAGACAGAAATTGTAAGTTTCTCTCCGGTCTGTGCAGAACTTCCGATACAGATCCTGATAAACTCGTAAATACTATGATTGAAGAACTTTTAACACAACTCAATATTAAAAGAGAAGATATAAAGTATATTGTCTCTACAGGCTATGGCAGAGAGAGTCTCATATGTTCTGATAAAAAGATAACGGAAATAACCTGTCACGGTGCCGGAGCGAATCACTTTTTCCCCGGTACCGGAACGGTTATAGACATAGGAGGACAGGATAGCAAGATTATCTCAATAAACGAGAAAGGTAAACCCTTTGATTTTGTTATGAATGATAAATGTGCAGCAGGGACAGGAAAATTTATAGAAATGATGTCACGGACACTGAATGTGCCTTTAGAAGATCTGGCAGAATATGATGAAAGGGCTAAAAAGAATATCTCCATAAACAGTATATGCACGGTGTTTGCCGAGTCAGAAGTCATTTCCCTTATGGCTGAGAAGGAGTCAAAGGAAAATATAATAAGGGGACTTCACAGAGGTGTGGCAGAGAGAACACTCGGGCTTGTGGAAAGAGTCGGCATGAGACCTGAGGTGACAATGACAGGAGGAGTTGCCAGAAATAGAGGAGTCGTAAGAGCAATTGAAAGGTCTCTCAATATAAAGTTAAATGTGCCGGAAGAGCCGGAACTTACAGGGGCCTTCGGGGCGGCAATTCTGGGATTGCGGAAATTGAATAATTGAAAAAAAAGGAAGAATTTTATATGACACCACGTGTAACAAAAGGTAAATGTACTTATTGTAATAAAATATTTTCGAAATCAGGTATGTGGAAACATCTTGAAACATGCAAAGAAAGAAAAAAAATTCTTGAGAAAAAGAAAGGGGAAAAATGTTTTCATATCCTTGTTGATTGTGGTAAAATATACTGGCTTCATATAGGAATTCCTGTTACTGCAAAACTTAAGGATCTGGATAATTTTTTGAGGGATATATGGCTTGAATGCTGTGGACATCTGAGTGCTTTCAGGCTGGGGAAAAACTCTTATGTGTCTTATCCTGATGATTATACGGGATATAAAGATATGGAGATTAAACTTTCAGACTTACTCACTCCCGGTATGGTGTTTACTCATGAATATGATTTCGGTTCTACAACAGAGTTGAAATTGAAGGTCTTATCTGAATATAAGGGTGAAGTAAAGGGAAAATCTGTTAAGGTTATGGCAAGAAATGATCCTCCTGAGATGATATGCTATCAGTGTGATAAAAAAATAGCAGCAGTTATTTGCTCTTCCTGTGGCCCTATCTGTGAGGGTTGTTCTAAAGAGCATGCATGCGGCATTTTACTTCCTGTAGTTAATTCTCCCAGAACAGGAATATGCGGGTATGGAGGATAAATAATTTATAGTCCTCTGAAAGAAGGCTCCTTAAATTAAGGAAGAAAGTCAGGTGAATTTTTTAATGAAAAAAGTCGCATTTGTTTTACTCTTTGCAGTATTTTGTTTCTATACCATAGCAGTCTCCTTAAGCTATGAGGACAGAGCAGCATGGAAGGATGACTCAAATATGGAAAAGGTGATTAATTCTTTAATAAAAGAGATGACTCTTGAGGAAAAGATCGGTCAACTTACCCTTTATACCAGTGACTGGGATGTAACAGGCCCTACTA
>JAKJGF010000233.1 GCA_022704525.1 Bacillota bacterium
ACCGCTCTTCCGATAGATGCCGTTGATGGAACATTAGGCCTTACAGGAGACGGAGTTCTTTTTTTAGGCGCTCTTACTCCGACTCTCTGGAAGAAAACTACCATAAACGGTTACAGAATGTTCTGGATAAGGGTTGAATGTTCGACAAGAACAACTCGGGCGGAAAGTGATGTATTACACTGGACATGGGTTTATAATTATCCTCATCACTTCCTTTTGGGAAGTGCTGATATTTACACAAAATCTGACGATACAACCCCTGTCTATACTGACATTAGAGGAGAAATTGTTTACGATTACCCTAATCTCGGATGGGTAGTCTTTGATAATAACCCTATAGCGGCAAATCCTACATATTCCATAGTAGGAGAATATAGCTACAAGCTTCCCCAGTCGGGAGAGTACACTCTGGACTTTCCGACGGATTCCACATGCCAGGTAAACGGAGGTGTAGTCAAGGGGATAATAGCAGATGGAAAATATATACACACAAATATTATAGACGGTCTTGAGCTTGTATTTACAGATAACGTCCAGGAGTTAAACCAGGCTTTTATTGAGATTTCAGACGCCTTAAAATATACCTGGTATGCTCCTGACTTAGACGATTCGCCGGGGACTTATCAGAATTCAGATCTTACTCTGGCAAGTATAGCCTCTGGCGAAGTAGGTTATTTCTGGTTAAAACAGGCTCCCCATGTATCTGTAGATACAGACGATAACACAAGGGAAGTTGAAGCTTTCGCTTATGAATTATAATAATAACGTAAGAATATCAAGTAACTTCACTTTTGTAAGGATTGCAGAGAGAAACACTCCTATAACAAGCAATTTTACCTCTGTAAGGATTGTAGAGGAAAACACTCCTATAACTTCCCGATATGGATATCCTTTATATTTCTTCTGTCCCAACACTAAAATAAAATCAAAATATATAAAAGCAGATTATTTTAATTCTTTTGATCCTAATTACGCTTTAGACCCTTCCCTGGTAGAAAGAGATTCAAAGTTTACAGCCCGCATCTATCTCCAGGCTCCTGAGTTAGGCGTGGAATACCTTCTTGATGAGATTGAATGTGACGACCTGGAGGTTTTGTGGGGATTAAATCAACCCATTATTGCAGGCTTTACGCTCCAGAATTACAACAGGCGATATACGACAAATGACAAGACTAACGATTACTACGGACTCTTTGAAGAAGGCCCCTATTGTTACGCAAGAAGCACAAGGAAATTCATTAAGATAGAATTGTGTTCTTTTTGTGGCAATCAATTCCTTTTTTTAAGATTTCCCCGTTTAGTAATAAAAGAAGTAAGCGGGGTATATACCCTGCATATCTCCTGTGTGGATGAGATTTCAGAATTACTTTTCAGGCAAATGGATCTGGATACTTACACTCCCGAAGAAACCCTGATTCCCATAGAAGGCAGTTCGGGACGATTTCAGTCTTTATCTCTTACCCGGAACGAATACAATTTTAATACCGAATTCCTGGTGAACTACCAGAGAGCAACTCCTTTTGCCCATGATCCTTCTACAAGAATATGGACAACAAGGGCTGATATAGAAGACGGTATTCCCGTAGTAGTCTGTAATCCTTTAAGTGCTAAATGGATAATAAAAGACCTCTGTCAGAATGTTGTAAACGCTCAGCCTTCTATAATCACAAAAGAACACTTCCCTTTAGAGATTAACTTCCTGGATTTTAATATCTACAATAATATCCCTATTCAGAATATAGAACCCATAAGAGTTATTGAAGATATTTTAAGAGCAAGACCGGGAGAGTGGCTTATAAAACCTGTAGGAGATAGACTTTCTCTGGTGCTGAGAGAAGTAGTTTTAGATAGTGAATATCCTTCTGCTCCGGAATTCAGCATTCCCCCGACTTTAATGAGGGGCGATGCGTCCTTATCGAGGACAAACATAAAAAGAGTAAATACAATAAACGTAATCAGGCCGTCTGTCTTACAAACTGCAAAGAAAAGAATAACTGTAGAGGTTTAGTATATGCCTTTTAAAGAGATAGAATATAGTAGCGAGTTTAGAGAGGGTTATAATCCCGCAAGCCCCGTTCCTGATACTTCGGGAAACAAAGGGGTTTCTCTTGATCAGAAGGCTATAAAAAGCTCAGTAAAAATAGCTGTTACGGGCAGTACGGGAAAGGGTGGAACAGTAGGGTTGGCTTCTTATATGGACGAAGAAACCGAAGAAGATAGCACCGTGACCTGTCAGGCAATTACTTTTAATTACAAGGTACAGTGCAACGACCAGGTTAGCGTCCGGAGTATGTTTTCTGATCTTACCTATTATATATATGTCCCATCTTCTATTATGGCAAGAATTGAATGGAAGACTTATATAGAACCTCCTCCTGTTACAAACAATGAGCAGATAGTTTCCATTCCTCCTGTGGGAAAAATAGAAGAAGTTTCTAACGAGGAGATTATCGCAAATGAGATACCAGAAGAACCCCCTTTGACAAGAGAAGAATGGATAGACATCATGACGGTAAGGCGTGAGGGGTTGAACTGGAAGTGTGTAGATATAGACGACAAAAAAAAGCGGGGATATACGGAAGTCAGAGGAAATGAAAACATAATTAACCCTATGATACCTGATGATGCTTCTGCGAAGAGAATCGGAGAACATGAAATACTTAAAACAGCCAGGAATATACAGGGAGAATTCGGATGCCCCCCTTATTTTTACATGGAACCGGGCAGCTTTGTAGGCGTCGAGGTTTCTCAGTGGTTTTTTGATGAAATTGTAAGAGTAGAAAGTATAAGTATAAAAAACTCTTCTAAAGGACAATCCTTTAGTTTTACAGCGAAACTAAAAAAGGAGACAGTTTAATGGGATTGCAGGATCAGGTAGATTTTTTTAATAAACAGATTGAAAGAGGCATAAGAGAGAGAATTCAGAACCAGCAGGGGAAGGTTTACAGGGTTCGAGATAACAATACCTGTGATCTGCTCTCCTGGAATAATTCAAAGTATTTGAGAGAGATTCCTGTTTCCCCTATGGCAAATTTGACTCTTCAAGAAGGGGATAATGTAATCTACGCAAAGCCGGAAGGTTCTACATATTTACCGCAGATTATTGCAAGGTCTCCTTATGAGATACCCGACGAGCAGGTATATGAATTTCATTCTGTAAAAAGTCCTTCTGAAGACGAAGAAGATCCTCCCATAGTTGCGACTTAAACCACCGGCCATATCGATAGTCGGTGGTTTATTGCTCTACGGTTCTATACTAAACAAATAATATAGTAAAGGAGATGATTAAATGAGTTCTTACAAAACAGAAAGTCAGGTATTAAATATTGCATTCAACGATGAGAAGAAAGCCTTGAGAATTATTACACAGGATGGATATCCCCTGGATGTTAGAGATGCTTCGTATTCGATTATTTCTAACTTTAAGGCAATTATTGCAGCGACAGGTACAAATCAAAGACTTGCTGTCGTCACCCAGACAAAAAGAGTAATAATTTTAAGAGCAAACAGAAATAACAATGGAGATATTTACTATGGAGATGCGAATATAAATGGGGACAATTCAGATTACCTCTCTCCCGGTGAGATTCGTGTGCTTTATTTTATAGATCCCTATAATATTTATATTCGAGGCATTATCAATGATATTTTATATTGCAATGCCCTGGCTTAAGGAGATAAGAAAATGCAGATTAAAGATTTGGCCTTGAGCTATATTAATAATATCAGTTCCTTTCCTGGCAACCTGGAATTACAAGATATAATTATTACTGAAAATACCGCTATAACTTCAGTTTTAGATGGTAATGCAGTAATTAGCAGAGGGAAAAATATAACAATAAATTCAGGTGCCACATGGAGCCTCACGAATCGCTGCCAAAGATGGGATATTATTGTGAACGGCAATTTGACCGTGAATGGCACTATATCAATGAATTCAAAAGGAATAAACCGGGCATCTGATATTCTCTGTCAGATATTCGGTTTTTATGGCTCCGGTGGGAGTTTGCCTGTTGTTGTCGGGGCAAAGATCGACGAGGATACTTCTTTTAACTGGAAGCATAAGGAGTTTACTGTTGCCGCTGGAGGTCAGCCAGGAGATGGAGGGATTTTGAATATTTATGTAAAAGGCAATGTAAATATTGGCGCAGACGGTGTAATTTCCGCCAATGGCGATACCGGAAAAAATGGAGGCACTGTTCATATCTATTACACTGGCACTTTTGTAAATACTGGTTCTGTAACGGCAAATGGAGGATCTGGAGGGGTAGCAGGCGTCATTACAATAGAAGATTTTAGCTATGATGTTACGGATAACCAGAAGGCCCTTGTCGGAGATTATATTTATTGTCTTACTCCTGTTTTAAGCCCGGATGGAACTTATTCAGGGAAAGCATTTTTAGGAACCAGAACAGGCGGTAAGGTTTACTATACTGAAAACTGGGGGACTTCATGGACGGATCAGGGGCAACTCGGAACCTCCTCCTGTGTGAGATGTTTTCTCGATTTCGGTAATGGCACTATTCTGGCAGGAACAGGAGATAGAACGGTAGCTAATGCAAAGATATATAAAACTACAAATTATGGAATTTTGTGGACACTTCTGGCTACCCTGGGAACAGAGGAGAGAGTATGCTGCATATGTAATCTCGGCGGAGGTGTGCTGCTGGCAGGAACAAGAAATGGAGGTTTGGTATATAAATCCACAGACTACGGTGAAAACTGGGTAAGTAAGGGAATTATAGGATCCGGGGAAACCCTGGTAAGAAGTTTCTGCAATCTCGGCGGAGGTGTGGTTTTAGCAGGAACAAAAGCTGGGATAATCTACAAATCGACAAATTCCGGTGATACCTGGACTGCGAAAGCAACCCTGACTTCTGGCCAAAAAGTCAGAGATATGATATATCTCGGTTCCGGGGTTGTTTTAGCCGGAGATCAGGCAGGGAAAGTCTGGATGTCCACAAATTCGGGCGATAAGTGGACACTTAAAACTACTTTTCGAACAAAGCAAGAAATTGCAGAGTTTAAAAGAGTGCTGGGGAACAAAGTGTTTGTATCTACTTCCCCGACAAAAACGACTGAAACAGATACACAGAGACACCTGGCAGTTTCTGAAGATGGCGGACTTACCTGGTGCAGGATTCCCCGTTTTTCCTCTACTACAACAAATTCTTTTGGGAAAAAATCTCAGAATATATTCTTTCAGAAGATACCAACAGATCTTATTAACATACCTATAAATCATTTCGGGCCAACATAATGATTTCCTTATTTTTAACTAAAAAATTGAACTGGAAATTTATGGCAAATCAAGGAAGCTTGCCTCTTCTTGAAAAGCTTAAAAAAGCTATGTGTCTTTCAGATTTTCCGTCACAGAATAAAATAATGGTTTTCCGGGAGAGGGAAGACCTTCAGGAAATACCTAAAAAATACTTTAATTTCAAACTCGGATGGAGTCTTCGGGATAATGGGATAACAAGATATCTTATCCATGATGTAAGCAGGGATATTATTATAAGCCTTAAAGATAAAGAAGATTATATGAATTTAAAACATCTCTTTTATCCACTATGGCAACAAATAATATTTACAGGCGGACTTCCTCTTCATTCTGTTTTAATAGAAAAAGAAGGCTCAGGCGTTCTCCTGATTGCTGCCAATTCCGGGGGTAAATCTACGGCATCTTCTCTTGTTTCTGATCAATGGGAAGCAAGAGCAGATGATTTAAATATTATTTTACCGGGCCGGTCTGATTATTTCGCTTTCCCTTTTCCTACCTGGTCGTATTTTATGCACAAAAAAGACCGGCCTGGTAAAAGAACCTGGGAGAGTCAGAAGAGTTCACGGGTGAGGGCAATTTTTTTCCTGGAGAAGAATGCGGAAGAAAATTGTATTGAGGCTATACGTGGCGATGAGGCTATTTATAGAATTTTGCGCTCTGTAGAGGAATTAAATCAGATTGATTTTAAATACCAGCCGAGATGTTATTTACGAAAATTAAGAAAACAAATATTTGAAAATACCTGGAATTTAAGGAATTCTGTAAAATATTACACCCTTAAATTTAATAAGAAAGATCAATTCTGTAAGAAAATAGAGGAAGTGATTTAATGGATTCCGTATCCGATAAAATCCCGGCGGAAGAAGTTCTGCCAAGAAAAATATCTTTTTACGTCGGCGCAGGATATTCAATGAGTCCGACGATTCGGGCTGGAGATATACTTCAAATTGAAGAAGCTGCTCCAGAAAATATTAAAGAAGGAGATATAATTATATATCAATCTCTTTCTAATCCCGGACAGAATATAATGCACAGGGTTATAAAGATAAACAAAGACGGTTCCTTTGTAACAAAAGGCGATAATAATACAAAAGAAGATACTTTTTTTGTAAATGACGTCAATCTGGTGGGCAAAATAGTAGAAGCAAAAAGACCTGCACGAATACAAAAATACGTATTATATAACCAGTATGATAAAGACTCAAGGGAATTTGTAGAGTCCTTAATACAGCAAAACGAACAGGAAAGACAAAATCTACAGACTGCACTTGAAAATGCACAGACAGCATTGGAAGTAAGCCCTGAATATATTGCTTACCAGGAAAGCTCTGTTAAGGATATGTTTGATCAGGCTATATTAAATTGTGAAGGGTTGGTATTTGCTGGAGATGAAATAGGTGAAGATTCTGTAAAAACACCTGAGCAAATAGCGCTAGAGGAAGCCTGGGAGTCTCTTCAAAATTCAGACGAATATAAAGCTTACATAGCAAGTGAGGCATATAATGAGACTCAGAGAGTTCTTGTGAATTTACAGCAATGGGAACCTGTTCGTATTATAAGCGATTCTATATCTACAAGGGAAGAATTTCCAGAGGTAGAGGCTTTCCCTGCTGTAGTTCTCGATATACCTGAGCTTATTACCGAAGGGGCAAGAATACAACCGAGAGAAAAGAAATATTGCAATCGAGTGAAAAATCTGACGGCAATGGCCTCTTTTGAGGCGGAGCATGTTAATGAGATAATAAGGACAACAGGAGCAGAGAAATTGAATATTTCTGCGCCCGGAGGTAGTTAGAATTTAAAACATCTTTAAAACGTCTTTAATTGATATTTAAATTTTTAAAACCAGTGGTATTTTTAGAACAAAGTTTCGCTAAAATACCTATTTTTTCGGTCTCAAACTAAATGTAAAATATTCTCAAACTAAATGTTGAATTATAAGTGGTATTTTTAGAACAAAGTTTCGC
>JAKJGF010000234.1 GCA_022704525.1 Bacillota bacterium
GATAAAATGAGGATGGGAAAAAAAATAACTATTACTAATAAAATAGAAGAAATAGAAAAAATAGTATCTCTACTGGATGAAATTGCTAAAGAAGAAAATATTCCACTGGAAAATAAATTTAATGTAGATATGGTAATGGATGAAATAATTACTAATATTATCTCTTATGGCTATAAAGATACAGAAGAACATTTCATAAATATCTATATGAACATGGAAAATCGGGAGTTAACAATAATTGTAGAAGATGACGGAATTGCCTTTAATCCTCTTGATATGCCCACACCTGATGTGAATATACCACTGGAAGAAAGACCCATAGGAGGTCTGGGAATTTATCTAATAAAAAATACTGTTAATACTATTGAATATTCCAGACAAAATGAGAAGAATATCCTCACAATGCAAATGACTGTTCTTTAATATGATAAATTATTATTAACTTTCAGTTTTCAGCCCTCAATTTTCAGCTTTTTCCTCAAGTTGATTGCTGATAGCTTTAAACATAAAAGGTTTATTTTTACTGAATCTAATAATTTAACAATAATGAAAATTCCTATATATTTTAATTATAATTGGAGGTTGAGTTTCAGATTTAGAGTGATAAAAAATTTTACAGATCTAAAAAATTGTCATATTTCAAAGTCTAACTTTTTAAAAAAATCCTAAAATTTTTTTACATCTCTTGACTATTTTTACATTATAGATTAAAATAATATTATAATATATTTTTTACATATCCTATAATTAATGATCTCATAATGCATAAGGTAAATGCATATGCATTAAAAAGCTTTAATTTACAATGTTTGTAGCTATATAGCTATCTTAATCTAATACTATTATTTATAACTGCTCAATTTCTGATTAAACAGAATTACAATAAGGTCTAAGCATATGAAAACTATTTATTCTCAGGAAAGAGGTTTCAGTTTATTAGAAATAGTTATAGCCATTGCGTTACTTGGTATGGTAATAATAGTAGTATGCAGTGTTTTTGCTTATGGCTTACAGGCAATAAAAAAAGGCCAGCAGAATTCTGCAGCACTTAATATAGCCAATAAAAAACTTGATGAAATAAGTAATATAGCTATGGAAGACCCAAATGGTATTCTAAAAATAGATCTTTTGATGAATGTAGAAGGATGTGATTCTGCTATAATAAATGCAGAAGGCACATTTATTCCATGGGACAGTACAGGCAATCAGGAAATAAATGGAAGTGAGAAAGTGGGGGGAGTAAACTATAAATTCAAAATAGATATTGATAATTACGAACCTGATTATCTAAAAAAGATTACAGTTCAGGTGAAATGGTTTGACCTTGTTCTGAAATCAGAAAAGACACTGCAATTAACTACTCTTTTAGCCAGAAAAAATTTTGATACAATAATAACCAAATAATGAGAGGAAGCCATGAAAATATTTATATCGGGAGTTACTCTCCTTGAACTGGTAATAGTTACTCTTGTCTTTTCTTTATTTATGTTCGGGGTATATACTACTATTGATGTAGGTATGAAAAGCTGGCAGATGGGAGAAACAAAATCCAATATTTACCAGAAAGCCATGATAGCCATGAACAATATAATAAGAGATTTCACCGGTTCTAACTGGATAACTGCACAGATAGAAAACTACGGAACCCCGGAGACTGTTAATGAATACATCTGTTTTGAAACATCCCTGGATACAGTAACCAATACCTATGATGTTGAAAATGGAAAACCCAAATGGCAGGGTTATATTATTTATTATATTTATCCCAGGGTCACTCTTTCACCATCAACTGAAAAAAGGGATCTTTACAGACGATTTAAACCAAGAATAAATAAAGATGTAAACCCTTTTCCTCTGGAAGATATTCTTTTATATATAGATAAAAAAAGTAAAGCTACCAATGAAAACTTAAGATTAATTGCAAAAGACATCTATGGTATTGATTTTGATCAGAAAGGGGTTTCTCTATTTATAACAATAACACTAAAAACAAAAATACGTAAAGAAGCTTCTGTTATGTTTTCTACTGGTGGCAATGATAATATTGGCACAGAATTAGTTAAAATGACTAATTCGGTAATTCCAAGAAACTAAAGAGGAGGTGTTTTCTTTGAAAAAGTCGAAAGGTATGGCTTTACTGACTGTCTTATTACTGACAACACTTATGGTTTTAATGGCTGTCTCTATGGTCTTTATAAGCACAAATAATCTCTATCTATTTGGAACTCAGGAAAACAAAAAACAGGCGTTGAGAGCTGCTGAAGCAGGTATTGAATATGCCATATATATGTTAAATAATGATCCATCCTGGGGACTCATCAGGCCATTATCATTCCCAAAGGATGGCATAAGTTTACCTGTATGTAATAAGGATAATTCCATTGAGGAAGAAATTACCATAAATAAGGCTACCTTTAAAATCTCCTTTAATACTGGCGAAGGGAAATATTGTTCTACAAATAATCTTTTTTCTCCCAATCCTTCAGATGATACACCTCCTTATACAGCTAAGATTATATCTATAGGGGAATATGGAAGTGTAAAAAAAGTCATGAGGGCTTTTCTGGCACGTTCTGATTTCTATCCCTATAATCTAAACTCAGAAGGATTAATTGTAATAGGAGAAGGGAGTTATATTATAAAAGGTAATGACCCCAATGATACAAATCCTCCGGGAGGTATCTACTCGGGGTGGAAGGCAAAAGAAGGAGAAGCAGAAGTAACCGGTATAATGAGCAGCAGTTCAGATATTACCTCTTATGGAGGGCTTCTTATAGCCATGGGGAAAATACAGGGAATCCCTTCTACTTTTGACGGTGCTTTAAAATCCAATATGCCTCAGAGCTTAAACATAGGTAAGATTAATGTAGAAGAAATACTTAATAGAGCTAAAGCAGGAGAGTACACTTCAGGTGCTCCTATAAATACTATTTCGCCCGGTTTTGTCCAGATTATAGATATACCGCCCACGGCATCTTACCCGGGGGCTTACCCGGGGATGATAAAAAGATCAAAATTAGATGTGTTTGATTCAACAGGATTTTTCAATAATATAATATTTGATACCAATTCAGGTATGTTAAAACTCAAAAATGACATATATATTACAGGAGACAGAAGTAATTTAAATACAGAGGAAAGCAGATTTAAAATCTTACTGGATCTCGTAAGTCCAAGTCTTCAGCCAGATGTATTTTTTCTTTATAGAAGACCTGAAGCCATTATAAGAGAAGTGTACGTATTTAAAGATATATTGCATGGGTTCGTGCTGAGTGAATTCGGAGGAACAAAATGGATTATAAAGCTTGATCTTAATAATCATACAATCTACTCGGATTCCCATCTAATACTGGGTGTCCAGCTTGTGGGGAAAGGTAAAATAATATCTTACGGGAAAATAAACTGTCTTCTTGGAGTAAACAGTAATGATGTAATTCTTATAAGTGAAGATGACCTTCAGGCAGAAGTGGCAGAAGATAGCGAAACATCTTATAATACAGGTTTCTATCATGCCACAGATGACCTCACTATAAAACCAATAAGTGCAGGAAGCGTACTACTGGCAGGTGCAATTGATGGAGTTACTCCGGAAATCACCTCCAGAACATATAATGCAGGCTTTCAGTTTTATTTTCAGACTCCACCACGTAACACAACAGTTGTAGGCAGGTATGAACCTGCACCCGATCATGATGACCCCAATGATTTCTGGATGACTGATTATAAAGGAGAAGGAATTATCATAAATAAGATAAACACACCGGAAGGTGATAAATTAGTGGCTGAAGGAAACGGCGGAGATTTTGAATTCTGTATTGAATATGATAACAATAGAAAAATAAATCTTAAAGATAAAAAGATAGAAATTATACAGATAGATAAATATAATTACACAGTAAATATTTTAGATACCAGTGGTAACATATTAGAACCTACAGATTTTGATCCAGGATTTACTCACGCGAAATTAGAAATTTTTGGAATACAAATTTTCCGGGATTTTTATAAAAAACATGGATCTTATACAATTAATATGAAAGCAACAATAGCCAGTTTCAATAAATATAGAAATACAAATCCTCTTCATGAAGAAAACCAGAGTAAACTGGATATTGGTGGCAGTATAATTCTGGAACAGAATCCTGATTATATATCAGATATAGTAAATCTTGAAAGAACCTCTTTTAGGGTACGTAAACTTTCCTGTTGTGAAATAGAATAGATATATGTAAAGCGTAATGAGTTATTTCTACACATTACATATCACGCACTACGGAAGTTGCGACAGTATTATTTTGAACTCATTCCTAATGATTTACTGCATCCATTAAAAACTGGGCAAAAATTGGCCCTACTGTCTGATCTGCCAGTTCATTTGGATGAGAGTCCACATAATTATATCTATAAAATGCTTTCAGCACATTACTATTGTCAGCAAACTGATCAAATAGATCAAAGCATACAACATTACTGTGACCACTCAGATATTCAGAACTCTTTAACCAGTTGGCAAACTGTCTTGCTCTGGAAGCAGTTGTTGAATCCGTCTCGCCAGGATGAGCTGGAGGAGGACTTATAACAATAAAGACCTTCTCCGGATGGAGATCAAAGAAATTTCTCATTTGAAGATAATAATTCTTGTAACTATTCAGAGTATCATCATCAACAAGAGCCTGAGATGCAGTAAAACAGGATTTAAATACTATTACATCATAAGTCATTATTTGATTTCTTGATGAAACTGCATCTCCATCAGAGGAAGTAAAGAGATAGGCAAGTCCCTCAGGTTCTGTGTTATCTCCCGGTATATTATAATTGGTGCCGGTATAATTGCCACTGGCATCTCTCAGACCATCACCATTATAACCGTGATCCCAGAATTGCCAACTGGTTCCATGGGAAGAATTATAAGTGTTTATGGTTTCTCTTACATTTCCTCTCTCGACAAGATCATTTCCTACTGAATGGTGGAGGAAAAAAATTTTCTTTCCCGATGGGCCTGTAAGAAGGATAGTAGCTACAAAATAAGAGAAAGACGGAATATTTGTGGATATTCTATCTCTGGTACTATTAAGAGTACCACCTATATTATCCCAGTCAACTCCATTACTGGAATGAAAAACTGTCACATTTTCAGGTAAAATTGAGGAACTCAATGTTACAGGTAATGTAACATATGCAGGAAATGCTACATTATAAGCAGTAGTATCTGAAATAGAAAAACTATATACACTGCTTGCCATCTGTACTTCCAGAGGAAGAGATGGTACAAGATTTACAATTCCTCCGGTACAGGTAACATCTCTTGTAACTGAATTGTTTTGAAAAGTAACTGAACCTTCCTGAGGTGAACCAGCAGCCACTGTAAACGTACCTCCTTCAGGTGTTATAACTGTGGCAGTGGGAATAGATGTAGGAGATGTAGTGGGTATGGCAGTGGGAATAGATGTAGGAGATGTAGTGGGTATGGCAGTTGGAATAGATGTAGGAATAACAGGAGTACTACTGCTACTGCTACCACATCCGGTAATAATAGATACAATTAATAAAACCATTAAGAAATTAATAATATAACGCATTAACCTTCCTCCTTTATTTGTTAGCCATCAGTGTTCAGCGTTCAGCTTTCAGCTTTTTCCCTTAGCTGATGGCTGAACGCTGAAGACTGATAGCTTTAAAAATTTAACAATAATAAAAATTCCTATGTATATAAATTATTTCATACCTTCAACTATAATAATAGGACAGAGTCCTCCGCCGGCAGAGATATTTATAACATGAGATTCAGAGGTGCGACACATTCCACCGACATGCTGACCACCGAAAGCATAGAAATTCTGATTTAATTTCTTTGGTTTCCATACAAGTTCAGGATCAACTTCAGGAAGGTCCATCTCGGGAATCTTTACATAATGCTGAACCACATATTTCTGATCTGTTGTAGCAGCAAGATTAATTGTTTTCTCCCAGTCTTCCTGAGTATTTGCAGGGCCAACACACACATTCTGGCCGCCATAAAGATCTATAGGCTTTAACACCAGAGATTCACGATTCTTCTGAACATAATCAAAAAGATCTACTTCTGTTTTTCCGTCAGGAGCAAGGGTCTTACGATTCTTCATAAGACGTGTCCAGGGAATATTTTTAAAGACTACCTCATACTCTTCTTTAGTATAAAGTTTTGCAATCTCCTTATCCTGAATATGTTCAAGAATGCTCTTTATGGAAGCAAGAAGGGAACGGATAGAATTTACACAGCAGAAAGCATTTTCTCTGTAGGCCTGACGAAGTGGTTTTATTTCATCCCAGTAATCCGTCCAGTTTCTGATCCACCCACGGCGATATAAGATATCTATTTCCATACCACCCGGAGTATAAGCCTTACCATTTCTGTATTCCAACTGAGGAGGTGTGGCAAATTCACAGTTATATCCCTGCCGTTTAAAATCATCCACTATAATCAGAAATTCCGGGTAAGTGGCGCCTTTATCGGAAACTATGGCAATATTGGGCATACGTTTCTTTCCGCCCCATTCCCTGTAAGCCTTGAGAAGATTGTAAAGAATCTGTGGAACAAAACGATCTGAACTCATATAGTATTTCTTTCTGAGCTCATCCATTACTACACTCTGTTCTATAATCTCTGTCTGTACATCCGAGTACATAGGGCCGCCCGGGGAATCTGTGTTAAACTCGATAAATTTGAGCACATCCCCTTCCTGAAATGCATCATTTCTGGTTATCCAGACACGTCTCTGTGTTCCTGT
Source organism: Bacillota bacterium (assembly GCA_022704525.1). Classification (GTDB taxonomy): domain Bacteria; phylum Vulcanimicrobiota; class SpSt-956; order SpSt-956; family JAKJGF01; genus JAKJGF01. The sequence continues at coordinate 6,768 of JAKJGF010000234.1, forward strand.
CTCACTCTCCATAAGCTCAGTCTCTTTATCTGTAAGATTGAACATAGGTTTGTACTTATCATCCAGGAAATAAAGATTTGATACTTTTTCCAGTACATTCAGGATATGATTCGAAACACGGGCAATTTCATTCATTTCGGCTCGTGTTATGAAATAAGGCATAATGAAAACAGGGAAAGGTTGCATTTTTACATCGTCACCTTTACCTACATTAATTACACAACCTCTTTCATGAAAATCCTTATTGGCCCGGGCTAGAATATCTTTTGCAGGATGATCAGGAGTGTCCATCTTCTCCAGAATCTTGTGGAAATCATTGTTGATCTGACTGATAAGTTGAGCATCTGTCATAAAATCCTATTCTCCTCTCTTTGAATAAATCGATTATATAATTCTTACTAACATAAGCTTTTTCCTGCCAAAAATATAATGATATTTTATCAAAAAATGAATTGTATTAAATTATTATTAGTTT
>JAKJGF010000034.1 GCA_022704525.1 Bacillota bacterium
TCTTTAATTGATATTTAAATTTTTAAAACCAGTGGTATTTTTAGAACAAAGTTTCGCTAAAATACCTATTTTTTCGGTCTCAAACTAAATGTAAAATATTCTCAAACTAAATGTTGAATTATAAGTAGATAATCACCAGATATAATCTTTTGCATATTCCCTTACCTGATGCTTGCTCAGAACATGAAAGACCTTTATTTTCTTCAGTGTCACAGGAGAAAGGGTTCCAAGGGGGATATATTTCACTTTTTTATTTAAACGGCCTGCAAAACTCTGAAACCAGCTTCGAGGAGGTTTTGCCGCCACATATACTATATGCTGTTCAAGACTGTATTCAACGGCAGACATCAAAAGTGTTTCTGCCTTGGTACGGGCACTATCATAAAAGGGATCACTCCATATATCCCATACCCTCATAGGAGGATAAGACATCATAAATCCTCCGTATTCACACCGGCATATACCGGGACCTACAATCTTATCGGCAGGTCTTGTGGCATAAAAAGCCATATCGGATTCCTGTCCATGTTCTCCCTGCCATGTAGTCTTCCAGGGATAACGCACATCGTCCAGGTCTTCATCGAAAATAAGCACTACAGAACCTACGCCTCCTGTGATAGCTCTTGCTTCTTTTACAAATATCTTTTTATCTTGATGCCAGTTTCTTATGGTTTCCTTAACATCTATGCCATCCAGTAAGGAAGAAGAAAAAGGTATTACCCTGGCCTGTTCTTCACTTAACATATTTTTACCCTTCTTTTTAAGATAGAGGCCGTAATCTTCTATTATGACATCTTCCGGCGGATAGGAACAAATACAGAGTCCGTCAAAATCCTTTGTCCATTCACCCGGAGATTTTTCTTTCTTTCTATCTTTTAGATAAACAGGCCTGAAGATCTTTCTCAAGCGGGGAAATTTTCTTCTGAGCATAATTTTTTTCCCGTAAAGCCATACCTCATCTGTCCTGATATCTATAGTCTCATAATGCCCCCTTCTATCAATCCAGGGATAAAAACTTCCAAGATCCCATATCTCATAGGCATAATTATCATCTGCAACACTGCGGCCACAGGTTATAAGCTGGAAAAAATCCGGCATCAATCCCCCTGTAACCATAGAGTAGTTTCTGGCAAATTTAATCAATATCTGGAACTGCCAGGGTTTAATTTCTTCTCCTGTGTTTTCCTGATAATATACTGCCGATCTCTTTACAAGGGAAATTATTAATTTCTGTCTGTCAGGGAGAATATCTTTCTCCGGAGAGGCAAGTTCTCTATAGAATTTCATAAGTTCCTCTCTTCGATCTTCAGAAGTAAGAAACCTGTGGATATTTTCAGGTCTCATTTTATAAGGTGCTGGTCCAGGCAAATCCCATAAATTTAATGAAGGTTTCTCATCAGACTCCTCCAGTTTATTAAGCTTTGGTAAAATTAATTTCATAAGTTTATTCATAAAGTCAGCATATTTATTTTCAGGTATTTCAACTACCGGCGGTTCGGTTAGATCTACCGAAGTGATTTTCTCTTCTTTTTGAAAAAAATCATCAGGGAAATTTCTCTTATCCTCTGAAGTTTTCTCCTCTGGAACAGATAGAGAGGGTTTCTTTTTCCGATCCCAGAGAGATACTATCTTATCATCTATCTTCTCAATTTCAAAGGTAATTTCTTCCTTATGTTTCCCTCTCATCATTTCATATACGGATATATTAAAGGGTGTCTCTCCTGTAACTTCTCTTATAGAATCAGGACTCAGATTAAAAACTCTTATATCTTTACGAAAAACCTTGCCCACAGGACGTATTTGAGGAACCTTAATTTTATTCAGAATACTCCTGACATGAGTCATAGCGCATACAAAAACCACTTTCTCATCTTTTTTTAGTAATTTCTGTAGAGAATAAGCCATATAGGTTTCTCTTCTTTCATCTGCTGTACACTTCTCTTCCGATCTTATAATAGATAAATAAGCCCGCCAGTATTGTTCAAGGCCAATTATATAAATTGAATAAGAATCAGGAAGGGAATCAAAAAAAGGGGATATTCATCTACATCCAGATCTACAAAATGAAAGGGTATATTTAATTCCATTCCCGTTCTTACTGCTTCACAGAGAGGATCAGTAGGTTCCACAGGAAAATATATATAATCTCCCCTGCCATTCTGATAGAAGACAACAGAAAGATAAGGAAAGCGTTTTACGGCAATAGAAATATAATCGCCAAGTGTTGAAGGCAGTTCTACTGCAATACTGGAAGGACATATCTCTCTTATGGCTCTATTTACATACCAGGCGAATTCAAATCTGTAATGACATACTGGAACTATATAGAGATTGTTTTGTTGAATATAGAAAGGTTTATGGCTCATGTTCAGAGTTCAGTGCCGAGGGTTTAATGTTAAGGGTTCAGCCAACCCTTCACGTTTCACTTCTCACCTCTCACCTATTTCACAATTCTCGGTTCAAGAACTAAATAAACCAGTGCCTCCTCACCAAGTATCTGTTTTATAGCATTTTTCAGAGCTCTTCTCAGACTATATCTCTGGGAACTTATTATTTTTCCGGCATATCTGGCTATATTTATTCCATCCCGAACCGTATAACGTTCATCCTTCTTATGGGCACGCTGGAGAAAATCCACTACATAATTCAGAATTCCCATTTCCATAAAGGGAAGATTCTCTTTAAGTATGAGAAGTTCATCTTCCCTTTCAGGAAAATCTATAAATATCTGAGGTTGTAATCTTGAATGGATATACTCTGGTATTTCAAAGGTACTTGCATCATCATTCATGGTGGCACAGAAACGAAAATCCTTATGGGCCAGAACTTTTATACCTGCCACAATAGATTCTATATATCTTCGATTATCCAGAAGAGGAGCCAGTGAAGCCCAGCTTTTTTCACTCATCCTATTCCCTTCATCAAGTATAATAACTCCCCCCTTTATCATAGCTGTTACTATTGAACTGGCCACATATTTTATCTTTTGCTGAGAAGATACTACCGGGGTTATAAGAAGATCCTCAGGGCGTGTATCCATAGTAGCCTGAAATATATAAACCTCTCTTTTAAGCTCTTTTGCAGTGGCATAAGCCAGAGTAGTTTTACCAACCCCGGGTTTACCGAGTAATCTCGGGTTTAAGGGATAATCTTTTTCATCTATAACCATCCAGGCAGCAAGTAATTGACACATGAGATCTCTCTGGCCAACCCATCTCAATGGAAGTTCATCCGGATGTGATAGATGTATTTCCACACCTTCTATTTCAACAATATCTGTAGATTTCATCTAAACCTCACTTACCATTTATAATCTCAATATCTTCTTAACCTGTGTGTCAATAAAATTTAATTTAAATGGTTTACCTAAAACCGGCAGAGTATCTTCAATACTTACTCTATTCAATTCCTGATTATCAATTTCACTGGTAATAAATAAAACCCTGGTAGGTAAATTCATATGTTTTATATAATTATAAACTTCCAATCCCGTAGGTCCATGCCCCAGGTTATAATCTAAGATTGCCATTTCATATTCATGTTCTTCTAATAATACAAAGGCTTCAAAAGCTTCTTTTGCGACAGACACCACATAACCTTTTTCCTCAAACCACAATTTCAAAGCAAAAGCAAGATCTTCATTATCATCTACAATAATAAGGCCAGGATGAAGAGCTTTCCTTATGGACTCCAGTAAATTCTCAGTAACAATAGGTTTTGTCAGATAATCAAATACTCCTGCCTTAAAGCTCTCAAGCTTCGTTTCTAAATCTCTAAGACAGGTCAGCATTATGACAGGAATATCACTTGTAGATATATTTCTTTTTAATTGACGGCATACTTCCAGACCATCCAGATAAGGTAGGAGTACATCCAGCACAATGAGGTCAGGGTGATTCGATCTGGCTTTTGATATGGCTTCATCTCCTCTGTAGGCGGAAAACACCTCAAAGCCTTCAAAAGAAAGACTTAATGTCAACAGATCAATAATATTTTTTTCATCATCCACTACCAGAATTCTTTCTTTAATCATTTTTTATCTCTCCATATTAAAGAATGGGCGGAATAGTCAATCTCATTTCTTAATATAGCAAGTTTTTTACAATAACTCCTGCAATTTTATCACTTAATAGTTTATATTGTGTTAACAAAATGTAAACTTTTAGACAAAATTTCAATAGATGATAGTTAATAGGTAATCTAAAACTCAATTCAGGCAGGCAGATTGTCCAGATGTTTGTATAAATTATTATTAGCTTTCAGCTTTTTTCCTGAGCTGATTGCTTTATACCCATCTACCATCAAACGTAGTAAAAACAGCCTTGAGGCTACGGAAAAACGAAGTTCTCCGAAGGACAAAAAGATGGCGTATTTAAAGGAAGTTTTAAGTTAATTTCATGACGAAATTTAAAGGATATTGCCTCAGGTAAAGAAGTATAAGCATTTATATTTTTTTGGAGTAGCCTCAAGGTTGTTTTATTAGTACAATTGATGAATAATTGGTATTAAACATAAAAGGTTTATTTAGCAATAATGAAAATTACTATGCATTTAAATTATGGGGTTTTGTAGCATAACGGTAAAGATTACATCTTCTTATATTCATCTTTTATTGAGCGGATTATATTAATCTCTAACTGATTAAACTCTTCAGAAAGTTTTATCTCCTGAGATCTGGGACGGCCAAAAGGAACCTCTATTACTTCCTTAACACTGGTAGGACGTGCCGAAAATATAGCAATTCTATCAGCAAGATATATAGCCTCTTCTATATCATGGGTAATAAATAGTACAGTAGATTTATTTTTACCCCATATTTCAAGCAGTAATTCCTGCATCTGCACCCTGGTCTGGGCATCCAGTGCACCAAATGGTTCATCCATTAGAAGAATACTCGGGCTATTAGCAAATGTTCTTGCTATAGCGACCCTCTGCTGCATACCTCCTGAAAGAGAACCGGGATAAACATTCTCAAATTTTTCAAGGCCCACATCTTTAAGATGTTCCTTCACTTTTTGCTGTATATACAATTGCCTCTCCTTAAAACCTGGAATAAATGTACAAAATAATAAATAAAAGATCCTGTTTCTGGAAACAAGATAGGGCATTAACCTGCCCTGTATATGGAGAGGTAAGGACACATTCTGTCCTACAGTAAGCCAGGGAAAGGAGGTATATTTCTGAAATACCATTCCTCTATCGGGGCCGGGTTCTGATATAGGTCTTCCATCCAGTTTAATAGAACCGGAAGTAGGATTATCAAGCCCTGCTACTATACGTAAAAAAGTACTCTTTCCACAGCCTGAAGGGCCTAAAACAACCAGAAATTCTCCGTCATACATATCCAGATTAAGACCTTTCATTGCTACAACCGTTTCTCCAGAATAAGTAATGAAATTACGGCACAGATCTCTAACTTCTAATTTAACAGGTGGGGCTTCCGGTAATTTAGTTTCAATATGAGACATATCTTATTTTCTCCAATCTATGCAGATTTTTCCATCCTTTTCCATGGAAATAACCATCTATATAAAAAATCAAATATAGCATTAGTTATTATACCAATTATACCTATAACTATTATACTTACAAAGACCTGTGAAGTCTGAGAGTATCTCTGGGCTGTTGAAATTATATAGCCTATTCCCATACCGCCACCTACAAGTTCTGCAGCTATTAAATATGTCCAGGCTGCTCCTATCATAGCTTTACAGCTATCCAGTATTCCGGGAAGAACAGCAGGATAAATAACCATAGTTAAAACTTCCAGTTTATTTGCGCCGAGGGTATATGAGGTTTCAAGAAGTTCTCCGGGAACATTTGCTACGTGATCCATTATAAGAACCAGAAGATAAAAGAAGACACCTATAAAAATTAAAATACTCGGTACACTGTTAATTGTAGGAGCCCAGATTATGGATAAAGGAATAAATGCTGTGGGAGGCATATAGCGAATAAAGGCAAAGAGCGGTTCAAAGAGAGCTTCTACCGGTTTAAAGCTTCCCATTAATATACCCAGAGGTATAGCCAGTGCTATAGCTACACCAAAACCCATCATAATTCGAAGGATGCTTACAAATAAATGGTAATAGAATTCCTTTTGAAACAAAAGCTCACGGGCTTCAGATAGAACCTGGCCCGGAGAAGGAAGAAAAATACGATTAATAAGACCTCTTTCCATTTCTCCTTCTGATACTTCATGGCTACCCACATAAGAGACAAAACACCAGAGTATGAGAATACAAATAAAGGTTATAACACCCAGACTATAATAATTAATTGAAGTAATACTTTTATGAAATTTCATAACCGGTATAGAAGAGACAATACCAAAGAGTATTACACAGGTTAAAAGATAAACAAGGAGATAACCCGCTGTTGAAATGACATAAGATATGATCAGTATAATAAGGCCCAACTTATTGCTTATTACTGAAGGCAGGTATATTAAAAGAAAACCTACTCCATAAAGAAAGAGACAACTGAAAGAATAAACTACAAAATCTTTTAAACCATATTCCCTGATCAATAGCCAGGCAATTATAAAGGCAAGAAAAACTGTTATAAATACCATTATTAATGGCATAGATTATCCTTTCTAAACTTATGAATTTTGGAAGTTAAAATGTTGACTAAACCCTAAATCTTAAAACCTGTATTATTTTTCTCTTTCTTCAATTTCTTTTATCCATTTTTTTATCCTATCAGCATCGGAAGATATTGGGTCAATTTCTACACATCTTTTGAGATCAGTAAGAGCTTTTTCAGGGTTACCATTGTAATTAGAGTATTGACTGCTGTAACTTCTTGCTTTTTTGTAAAGACAATCTCTCCCATAGGTGAAGAAAAAATAATCTTTCTTTCTCCTTCAACCTTAAGGCTTTTCTCTATGGTTTTTGCGTGTTTCCAGAACTGATAATTATTATTCCTTAGCCATTACAAAATTTAGCTTCTTCTTTATTTTCATCTCCGCATTTGGGGCAGGTACAGGACATAAATATAATTCCTTATTATGAAATATTCTATAATAAAACCTCAGTTCAATATTAACTGCCGCCTTCTATTTTCTCTATCCATGACTTTACTTCATTTACATAAGGGTCACCAGGTAGTGCAAACTCAATAAACTTCTTAAAATCAGAAAGGGCTTCCTGTTTTTTCCCAATATTATGATAAGCTATTCCCCGTATATAATATGCCTCAGACCTGCCTGCTTCATTACTAATTGCCCTGGTGCAATAATCTATTGCTTTACTATACTCCCCTTCTTTTGAACTTATTCCTGCTAAAGCTATACAGCTTGAAACATGATTAAAATTCAAACTTAATACCTGATTAAAAAATGTTTTTGCCTGGTTATACTCTTCTTTATTTAAATAAGCCATTCCCTTACCAAAAATTGCCTCTACCTCAGTAGGATTTTTACGTAAAATATCATCAAACATCTGAATAGCTCTGTCATAATCTTTACTATACAAACAAGTCTTTGCTTTATTCAATTCCTTTAAAAATCCACCAGGAGAAGAAGAATGTTTTGCATCTCTTATTATTGCTATCCAATTATTAGATTCAAGAGCGAAATCGGTTTTCGGGTAATTACTTACACAGTAGTTAAACATTTCCAGAGCTTTATCTTCTTCTTTATTTGCATAATAAGCCCTGCCAAGATAAAGATAGGCTTCTGGTGAATCTTTTTTCACTTCCATTGCTTTCTCCAGTTGAGTTATAGCATCTGTAATATTCTTATTAAGAAGTAAAGCCATACCCAGACTTATTTTATAATCAGGGTTTCCTCCATCCAGTTTTACGGCTTTCTCTAAATCCTCAACAGCTGTTTTTATCTTATTTAAATTAATATTGCATATTCCCCTTCCATAATATCCTCTGGCATTTGTAGAATCTCGATTGATTACTTCATCAAATAAGGGGAGAGCAGTTTTATAATCTTTATTCTCAAGTAATGTTTCTCCCTGGAGAAGATTTTCCTTTACTTTTTTTGCATTGAGGAAATCAGGGATAACTTTAAGAAGTACAAGACTCAATATTAAAGCTACAACTATAGAAGCAACCATAATAAGTGACCTGTTTTGTGATCTGCCGGCCTTTGCTTTTTCTTCAGTCTCTTCCCATAATTTTACAAATTTAGAATCTATCTTATCCATACTGACCCGAACTTCTTCTCGAAAAACAAATTTTTCGTCCTTAAACAGGTCAAATAAAGGATCCAGGGCTTTCTTATCCTTTATATTTCCAAGTGCATTTATAGACTCCAGTTGAATAGCTGCAAAAGGATCTTTAAGAGCAGCAATCAAAAGATCTATTGCTTCTCTGGCTTTAAAATCACCCAGAATATTAATAATATCTGCTCTTACTTCAGGGTTGTCTTCTACTTTAAAAGCATCACACATAGCCTTTATGACAATATCTTCTTTATAATTCTTTAAAGCCATTACAATTTCTTTACGTATAAGGGGATCAGGATCTTCTTTTAAAGTATTTATGAGAGGTCCTATAGCTTCATCATCATCTAGTTCACCAAGAGACTTTATAGCAGATTTTCTTATGGAAATATCACCCTGATTGAGATTAGCCATAAGTATATCAATACTCTCAGTATGGATTGAACCATTAATTGATGCACCATATTTTAAAAGTTCATTATGTAATTCTCTAACAGTCTGGAATCTGTCCTCTGGATTAAGCTTCAGTGCCTTCATAACAATATCGTGCACTTTAGGGGATACATCGGAGTTCAAGTCACTGAGTCTCCTGATTTGAGGTGGCATAGGTACAACACCTGTGAGTAAATTATACATAGTAGCACCTAAAGAGTAAACATCACTCCTGACATCGGGTTTTTCATCTTCAATTTCCGGTGCATTATATCCTCTGAGTTCAGGTTTTATTTCTGTATCAACCTCAAGGGTATGGGCTATACCAAAATCTACTAAACGTATAGTTCCATCTAATTCATTTATCATTATATTAGAAGGCTTAATATCTCTAAAAATAAAAGGTTCATACTGACCGTGAAGATACTCAAGAACTTCACATACTTCCATCATCCATAAAATTACCTTCTCCTGAGGGAAAGAAAGAGCTGCTTCCTTAAAAAAAGCTGTATTTAAATCATACCCGTATATATATTCCATAACCAGATAACATCTTTCATCAGTTCCAGAATACCCCATTATTCTGGTTAATTTTTTATGACGCAACTCTGAAAGGTGTCTGGCTTCTAAATCAAATTTCCTTTTTGCATCTCTTTTTTGCCTTAAAGTGACATGGTAATTAAATATTTCTTTTACAAAGCAAATTTTATTTAAAACTACATCATAACCTTTATAAGTAGCACCTCTTGAATCAGTTTTGAGTAATTCATCAATACGAAATCTGGACTCAATTATCTCACCTGACTTTAAAACTTCCATAATTCATTACTCCAACTCTCTCTTTATATAGTTTCATAAGACTCTATAATTTATTCATCATGAAACGTTTAAATCGTGAAAAGTGAAAAGAAGTGTAAGGAGAAGTGTTAAATAGTTTACTTGTTTCACGACTCACCTTTTATAATTTAACTTCTACATTAATAACGTTAAATCCTTTGAAAAATTTTAACTTTTTTATTAAAGAGGTTTTAGTATAAAAAACAAGAAATAAATAATATAATTATTCAGATGTTGGGTATTATATATGGTACATAATTAAAACATAAAACCCAAAAACCACAAGAAGGTGAGTTTATGAAAAACAATAACAAAAAAAACTTAAATACTTATGATACCTGTAAAAGAGTCATTATGGAACAGGATAATTTTAGCCACGAATTACCTCCTATTGTAGAAGAGCTTATACAAACAACTGAAGAACCCAATTCTACTGATCATGTAGGTTATTCTATGATACCTTCTACTCAATCAATAATTGATATACTCAAAATACTTGATACTATTATTTATCCCGGTTATTTTGGACATCAGGAACTCTACTGGAATACTCTCTCCTATTACCTTGGTAATCAACTGAGTAAACTTTATAATCTTCTCTCTTCCCAGATAGCAAAATCCCTTATGCATGAATGTGCTGCTATAAAAGAAGGTTCCTGTAAAGAATGTGTTCTTCTTGCAAGGCAGGAATCTGCCAGATTTATAAAAAAACTTCCAGAATTGAGAAAAGTCCTTGCTATGGATGTAGAGGCTACTTATACAGGAGATCCTGCAGCAAAGAGTAAAGAAGAAATTATATTTTGTTATCCCGGTTTAAAAGCTATAACAGTTTACAGACTGGCCCATGAGTTATTACTCCAAAAAATACCAATGTTACCAAGAATTATGACCGAGTATGCTCACAGTATCACCGGTGCTGACATTCATCCCGGAGCTAAAATTGGCAATTATTTCTTTATAGATCATGCCACTGGTGTTGTTATCGGAGAAACTACAGAAATAGGAAAAAACGTTCGCATATATCAAAGTGTAACTCTCGGAGCTCTGAGCTTTCCTAAAGATGCAGACGGAAATATTATTCGGAATATAAAAAGACATCCTACAATAGAAGATGATGTTATAATATATTCTAATGCCACTATATTAGGTGGAAATACAGTTATAGGTAAAGGTTCTATTATAGGTGGTAACGTATGGATTACAGAGTCAATACCACCTTATACAAAAGTAATTCACGAAATAAAAAAACAAAAAATAATTCCTATGAAGGTAAAGAGTTAATTTAAATCAATACCGGTAGCTATTACAGTTATACTGAGCTCATCTTCCATAGAATCATCTACAGCAGTACCAAAAATAACAGTAGACGCCTGGGGATCTACAGAATTTGAAATTATTTCTGAAGCTATATGAATTTCTTCAAGAGTTAAAGCTTCACCTCCGGTTATATTAAATAAAACTCTTTTAGCATTACTGATTTGAGCATCTAAAAAGGGACTTGAAATAGCCATTAAAGCAGCATCCCTTGCTTTATTATCACCACTGGCTTCACCTATACCAATAAGAGCTGTTCCTGCATCGGCCATTATTGTTTTTATATCTGCAAAATCTACATTTATTTCACCGGGGAAAATTATCAGATCAGTTATTCCCTGAATAGCCTGTCGCAGGACATCATCTGCTCTGGCCATAGCTTCTTTAAAAGTAACCCTTGCTTTGGAAATCTCAACGAGTTTCTGATTTGGAATTGTTATAAGTGTATCCACACAGGTACGAAGACTTTCTATTCCTCTCTCAGCTATTCTCATCTTACGGGGCAATTCAAATTTAAATGGTTTTGTAACAACCCCCACAGTGAGTATTCCCATTTCTTTAGCTATTTCAGCCACAACAGGAGAAGCTCCTGTACCTGTTCCTCCTCCCATACCGGCTACGACAAAAATCATGTCTGCACCTTCTATAAGATGCTCTATATCTTTCCAGTTCTCTTCAGCAGCTTTCTCTCCCATTTCGGGGTTTGAACCAGTGCCAAGTCCATTTGTAAGTTTAGCCCCCAGTTGCAATTTTGTATCTGCCTTACATGTCCTTAAAACCTGCATATCAGTATTCATAGCTATAAAATTAACTCCTTGAACTCCCATATCTATCATTCTGGTAACAGTATTACATCCACCACCACCTACACCTATTACCCTTATGTCAGCTCCCTGGCGAAAATCATTAAAATCTAACATAAAATCATTTACTTCGTCCCTTCTGGAAACATATTTTTATTCCTGGCCATCCTGGCCATTATCTTATAAATTATGGTTGATTTTACAACTTTCCATAAATAAGTGAACAGTGAAGAGTGAAGAGTGAACAAATTATGCTGCTCACTGCTCACTGTTCACTGTTCACGTCAAGTAATTTATGGCTTGTTACTAAATAACAATATTTATTTCTTTATAGAAAGATAATCCCCTTTTAATTAAATAAATTTCTTTAATATTTATATTCAGAATTTTAAAATTGAAAATCCTTCCTATTTTTTCACCTTGACCCTTAATAAACCCTATGATAATATAAAAAATAAAGAGTGTCAAAAAAATTTTTTTAACTTCGGGAGGTAAATGAAAAATGAATTTTATAGGGAAAATAATAAAATTTTTTATGGATAACCCCCAAGAAGAACAGTACACCGGTCCAATTAGTGATCCAACATGTCCTACATGCAATATTAATCTACAGGACAAAAAATGGTTAGATGCATCTTTTTATATATGTAATGACTGTAATGGTATATGGATAAACAGTGATAATTTCCCAAAATTACTGAAAAAAAAAGAAGAAGAACTGGAAGGAATATTTGCCTATACGGAAGAAAACCTGAATATAAGATATAATTATATGACACCAAGAGATCTCAGGAAATGTCCTGTATGTCCAAATATGATGATGAACATCCAGTTTGATTCCTCTTCGGGTATCTGGTTGGACCATTGCCCTGCAAATCATGGTATATGGCTGGATGCAGGGGAAATAAATCTTGTACTTCAGTACAGAAAATTACTTGAAGAACATGGAGGAATACTACCGGGGCAGATAATAGGAATAACAGATCAGTTCAGAAAAGAGATGAATGAACAGGTGGGAGGATTTAAACTAAAAACATATCATCTGGACGATGGGAAAATATAAATTTTTCTAATTTTCTTATTATTTTACTATATATTCCACTTCTTGAAAGGATCAGCTTTTTATGATTTCCAGAGGAACAGTTGTAGAATTTAAAAAGGATAACAAAAATCTTGTAGCAGTTTGCCTGGATTGTAAGTCAGATAAAGTAAGACTATTATGTGCAAATAAGGAGATTACACTGCCTCTTGATAAAGTCTTATTTACATCTGAATATACACTTGATATCAAGGTTCCAAGAGAAGAATTAGTAAAATCAATAAAAGAGATAAATGAAGAAAGGGAAGCTTTAAAATCTTTTATACCACTTAAGGATCTATGGGATTTACTCATAGATGAAGGAGGAAATTATACAGCACAGGAAATAGCGGAATTAAACTTTGGTAAAAATTTCACATCGAATCAGATGGCTGCAGTTTATAGAGCTTTAAATGAGGATACTATTTTCTTTAAATCTAAAAAGTCTGCCTTTTATCCTAATTCACATGCAAATGTTGAGCAAATTTTACAGATGATACGTATAGAGCAAGAAAAAGAAGAACGTAATAAAAAAATAATAACATGGATAAAACAGATATGGAAAGGAGAAGAGGTTACCGTGCTAAACTCTGATATAGAATCCTTCATATCTAAATTAAAACATGTAGCAGTTCATAAAACAGAAAGCCATCACTATAAAACAGTAAGTGATTTATTAGAAAAATCTGAAATATCAGCCCATAATAGCCCCTTCAGATTACTTGTAAAATCAGGTATATGGGATGAAGACGAAAATCTGGATATATATCAATACCAGATACCAACTGAATTCAGTCAGTCCATCCTGGAGGAAACGCAAAAAATTTTTAAATACCATAATTTAAATACTGGAGAAAAAATAGACCTTACAGAAATAGATACTTTTACTATTGATAATAACACCACAGAAGATATGGATGATGCTTTAAGTATTGAAAAAATAGCTACTGGCTACAAAGTTGGTATACACATAACAGATGTGGCAGAATATATAGAACCTTATATGGTTATAGATAATGAGGCCAGGGCAAGATATACTTCTATCTATCTGCCTGAGAAAAAAATCAATATGTTCCCACCTGTTCTATCCAATAATCTATTCAGTCTGATTAAAGGAGAAATACGTCCTGCCATTTCAGTTCTTATAGATTTTGATAATAATTTCAATATGAAAAATTATAAAATAAAAGAAACAATTATAAAAGTAAAAGAACGACTGACCTATGAAGAAGTAGATAATCTAATAGAAACAAATCAGAATTTCAGTATACTACATAATATAAGCGAAAAATTAAGAGAAAGACGAAAAGCAGGTGGAGCGAAAATCTTTTATATGCCGGAATTAGAGATTAAAGTAAATGAGAATAAAGAAATTACACTGGAAATATATGACAGAGAAACTCCTTCCCATAAACTGATTTCAGAAATGATGATAATTGCCAATGAATTAACTGCCAGATACTGTAAGGAAAATTCTATCCCCATAATATACCGGAATCAGCCGGCTTTAGATGAAAATTGCCAGATAACAGATAATTACGATCCTGTTATGTTTTTTAAACAGAGGAAATACTTTAAAAAATCGGAAGCAAGTACTGATCCAGAGCACCATTACGGACTCGGCGTAGAGTGTTATACCCAGATGACATCACCCATAAGAAGGTATAGTGATTTAATAATACACAGACAGTTAAAGAGTTTTCTCAGAAATATACCATATGTGTACAACAACCAGGAAATTAATGATATTATAATGATTTCAGAACAGATTCTGGAATCAGCAAATATTATTACAAAAAATAGAAAAAGATACTGGTTACTAAAATATTTAAAAAACAGGACAGGTCAGACTATAGAAGCTATAGTGTTACAGAATCTTAATGATCGGATAGTTATAATATTGAAAAAATATTTTCTCGAATTAACCTGTATGTTTACAAATGAGGTATATAAAGTTAGCCCTGGAGATGAAATACAGGTAAAAATAGAAACCATTAATCCCAGAGAAGACATAATTAAAGTAAAAGGATAAAATAATAGTTGATTAAAATACTACAGTATTTTATAATATATATAGTTGATTTTATAACTTATTATTAGCTTTCAGCTTTCAACCCCCAGCTTTCAGCTTTTTTCTTTAAGCTGATTGCTGATACCTTTAAACATAAAAGATTTATTTTTACTGAAGCTAACAATTTGACAATAATAAAAATTTCTATGCATATTAATTATTAAGCTATATAAAATAACGATAAAACTTGTAACAGGAGTGAAAAAATTGTTTCAACTATCAAAAAAAAGTTGTTATGGACTAAAAGCTATTTTTGAATTAGCTCTGGTATACGGAAAAAATACTGTAACTACCTCATTGATTGCAGAAAAACAAAATATTCCTATTCCTTTTCTTGAACAAATCCTTTATGAACTCAGGAAAGGAGGTATTATAGAAAGCAAAAGAGGACCGGGAGGAGGCCATAAACTTTCCAGAAGACCTGAAGATATAAAATTTAGTGATATAATTGAAACTCTGGAAGGCCCAAACTTTCTTTTTGAGTGTGTTGGTACAAATTTTGATGCCAATTCCTGCAAAGAATATGATCTCTGCCCTTCCCGTTTATTAATGAAAAAACTGGCAGAAAGAATAAAAGAAATTTTTGATAGTACTACCCTTGTGGACCTTTTTCATATATGGGTTGAGGAGGTAAGGAAAAAGTGAAAAGTGAAACGCAATATATAATTTAAGTATTTTCACGTTTCACTTTTCACTTCTCTTAGTACCGCTCCAGATAAAAAAGTATCCAAAAAATTTTAAATATACACACCTGTCCCTGTCCGGGCTCTGGAGCAAAAGATATGCCGTCAAAGGAGAAAGTTATAACTTAAATAAATACAAAACTGTATATTCTGTAATAACAAATTTCATTGTAACAGGATCATAGATTTTGCGTAAGAGCCCGGACAGAGACAGACGTGCGAGATGGATACTAACTTGCCTGTTGCCGTACTTAGTACCGCTCCAGATAAAAAAGTATCCAAAAAATTTTAAATATACACACCTGTCCCTGTTCGGGCTCTGGAGCAAAAGATATGCCGTCAAAGGAGAAAGTTATAACTTAAATAAATGTAAAACTGTATATTCTGTAATAACAGATTTCATTGTAACAGGATCATAGATTTTGCGTAAGAGCCCGGACAGGGACAGACTTGCGAGATAGATACTAACTTACCTGTTGCCGTACTTAGGCCTTATTATAGCAATAGAATAATTTTCAAGATCTAAATACTTAGAAGCTACTCTATTTACATCCTGAAGGGTAACCTTATCAATAAGATTCGAAAATTTTCTGACTCTTTCATAACCCAGTCCAATTATTTCATAAGTCGAATATCGGGAAGCACGAAAGATACGTTCCTGGAGATTCATCTGATACTTACCTTTAATTACGTTTTTTGCTTTTTGAACTTCATGTTCAAAAACTCCTTCATCTTTAACTTTCTTTAACTCATAGAGAATACCTTTTATAGCTTCTTTTTCTAAATTCGGACCGGTAGCAATATAAGTCTTAAAACAGCTGTTTTCCATACCGTAATCAAGATAACAAAAAACAGCATAGGCAAGACCTTTATTATCTCTGAGTTCTATAAAAAGCCTTGACCCCATACCACTAAGTATTGAATTCAACACCATAAAGCTGAGACAATCTTCTGATGTGACCTCAGGGCCCAGGAAACCTGTAGTAATTGAGGACTGCCTTATATCTCGTTTTTTAACTGATTTTCTTATTGATGTTGCGGGAGGTTCTACAGGAAGACCTGTGACAGAATGCCAATCCAGAGTAGGCTTTCTGGAAAAAGAGTTTTCTATTATATAAATTATCTCTTCTGTACTAACATCACCTACAACAGATATGTAAAAGTTTTCTCCATGAATGTATTTATTATAAAAATTCACTAAATCTTCCCTTTGAATTTTACTTATACTTTTTTTATCACCTGTAGTTGACATACCATAAGGATGGTTTTTAAAAACCAGGCTATCACATAACTCTATGGACAACCTCATAGGATCATCATTCTTTTCACGAATTTCTGCAAGAGTAAAGACCTTTTCTTTTTCTATTTCTTCTTCAGGGAAAACCGGGTTATTTAAAACATCAAAAAATATCTCCAGACCATCCTTTAAATAACGTTTAAGCAAAGACATGGAAAGGGCAAAAGTATCTTTACCAGATCTGGGATATAAATAACTTCCAAGTGATTCTATATCACTGGCTATTTCTCTGGCTTTTCGATTTTTTGTACCCTTTATGAGGAGTTTATTCATTAACCTTGAGAGTCCATTTTTTTCTCTGGGTTCAAATCTTACACCACCACTAAAAGCCCCATAAACACAGGCTACAGGTAAAGATTTATCCACTTCTACCAGTAAAGTTACACCATTTTTAAGTATTATCTTCTCCGGTACAGGAGAAATCTTTTTTATTAAAGTCTTTTTATCATAACCGGATAAATCTGTTCTATTCTTCTCTCCTGTAATAAAAGTTTTCATCTCTTCTGAAGACATGTTAAGGGAATCTTTTTCACCATTGAACAAAGGAGCATATATGTTTATACTGCAGTTATCAGGATTAAAATATCTACTGGCTACTTCTTTTATATCCTCTGGAGAAATCTTTTTTAAAATATCCAGATATTTTACTGACATAGTATAATCCCCTAAGCTTGACCAGTAACCAATTTTATCAGTCTGGCCGTCTACTGTTTCAAGGGCAAATAAATAATCGTGTTCTATTGAAGTTTTTGCCTTCTCAAGTTCCTCACTTCTAACTGTTTCATATTTAAATTTTTCAATTTCATTCCATATAGTTTTAATTGAAGATAAGACTTTATTTTCATCAGTTATGGCAGAGATGATAAAAACTCCGGGGTCTCTGCCATTTATATTACTGGCACTTATAGAAGTAACAAGCTGTTTTGTCTCTTTAATCTCCTGATATAATCTGGAACTTCTTCCCTGACCCATAATAAAAGACAGAACTTCCATAGTAAATGCATCAGAGTGAAGTTGATTGGGAATATGAAAACCTATATTTATATAAGTTCTCTCTATATCACCTCTGAGATAATTATAACGAAGTTCTCTCTGTAAAGGTTCCTGAGGAGAAAGATCATGAGAAACTTCAATTTGTCTGAAATTTTCATATAGTTCTGAGAATTGTTTTATAAAACCCTGAACTTCAATTTCCCCGGCAAGTATAAGAGTAATATTACCGGGACAATAGTAATGTTTATAGAAATTTAATAAATCTTCTCTGGAAAAATTCACTATTAAATTTTCTTCCCCTATTATGGATTTTCTATATCTATGTTTTTTATAGGCAAGACGCATAAAATTTTCCCAGCAAAGAACAGCAGGGGTATCATCTCTCATTTTACATTCCTCTATAATAACCTGAGCCTCTTTTTTTATCTCCAGGGAATCAAAAGAAGAATTCTCCAGTGCATCAAATAGAATTTCAAGTGCTTTGAAAAGATTTGCTTTTGGTACGGTAATCTGATATGCTGTTGCTTCATAACTTGTAAAACCATTCAGATAACCTCCAAGAGCTTCTATTTCTATTGACATCTCACCTACTTTACGTTTCTCTGTTCCTTTAAAGAGCATATGTTCTATAAAATGAGATATACCTGACATATTATCCGGTTCATTATTAGAGCCTACATTAATCCATAGATTAATAGATATCATTTCAGAACCGGCCATATTCTTTATTAAAATTTTCATGCCATTTTCAAGTTCTACACTGGTTATATCCACTTCAGGATTATAGTAAAATTCTTTAATCACAGTTTCCTCCCCTCGGAAAATGAGTTTATTTGCAGGGACAAGGCATTGCCTCGCCCCTGATGCAAAATATCCTTTAAAGTTCACTAAATTCTTTAGAGTTCCTTCTAAGAAATAAAATTTAGTTGACTATTAACCCGGTGTTTTTCATATCCTTACATAACTCCCGTATCTCTGTTCTGATATTTTGCCTGACGCCACAGATTCTTTTATAGCACAATGTTCTTTATAGATATGAGAGCAGTCATGGAATTCGCAGAGACCTGTTTTATCTCTGAATTCTCTGAATAACCCTGAAAGTTCTTTTCTCTCTATTGCAGGAAGGCCTAATTGTTTAATTCCCGGTGAATCAAATACTTCTCCTCCGAAATCGAGTTTTAATAATCTTGTGGAAGTAGTGGTATGGGTACCTTTATTAGTACTGATACTTATTACCACTCCTTTCAATAAAATAAAGCTGTAATATGCCCACAGCTTTATAAAAATTTAAAACCGGTGGTGACACCGGTTTTAAAATGTATTTAAATTAATAATTATTTTCTTCTGGTGGTGGGCACAATAAAGCTACATCTAAATTCAATTTCATTATTTTTATGCATCATTATGTACCACCACCTTTATTACTTTAGTAATAAAAATATAACAGAATTTAATTACTCTGTCAAGGAGGGTAAATCACCTGAACTTTTCACCTTTCACTTTTCACTATTCTTCAATTTTTCCTGACATTCTACAAGCATATCTTTCACCTGTTTATTAGAAGGATCAAATTTCAAATATCTTTCAAAATACTCTACAGCTTCTTTATATTTCCCAATATCTCTGGCATTTAACGCTCCATCATAGAGAATTTTAAGATCAGGATTTTTTGGGCTACTATGAATAGCCTTTTTGTACTGATAAAAAGCTTCTCTATTTCTACCATTGTGCTCCAGAGTCCTTCCATACCAGTAATAAGGATAGGGTTCACAACCCCTGGGTGTATATTTTACTCCTTTTTTCATCATTTCCAGAGCTTTTTCCTTATCACCGTGAGTCAGATACCAGAGTCCAAGATTTATATAAGCCAGATAGTACCGTGGATTTACTTTCAAAGCCTTTTCATAATAAAATTTTGCCTCTTTATCATCTGTAAGCATACAGGCAAGTCCCAGATTTATATAACCAATCTCATTAGTGCCATATTTTGCACACTGAGTGTAAAAACTTAAGGGATTCTTCCAGTGGTAATTCATAAAAAAACTGCTTATACCGAAATAAACTATTAATAATATAGCAGAGACTATAGAAATCTCCGGCTTCTTTATATATCTTATAATTAGTATGGCAGTGATTAGAGATATATAAGGGAGGGAAGGGTACATCCATCTGTCTGCCACATACTGAAAAACAGGTAAAACAGAGGAAGAAGGAATAAACATTGTCCAGTAAGCAAAAATACAGAAAGATATAAGGGGATCTTTTCTACGGAGCCTAAAAGCTATAATAATAGAAAGTATAATTATAAAAAGACCAAGTAACATCTTAAAATCAAGAGGAGAATCTATTACCTCACATGAAGGCAGTCCTCTTATCTCAAAAGGCCAGAAAAAATTTCGAAAGTAATGGAAAAGGTGCAATTTAAACTGAGTCATTAAATAGATACCTCTACACTTCAAAGTAGTACCGATAAAACCGTGGGTACTCTGAAAAACAGTAGTAAAATATCTTACAAATATATAAATTCCTATAACTGTAAGTCCATAGGACCAGGTTCTATAGATTGTTCTTTTTGAAAAAGCCTTTTCTCCTGCAATAAGGATTTCAAATTCCCATACTACAAAAGGCACTATAACAGCCATAGGTTTACAGCAGAGAGCCATAAGAAAGAAAGAAAGTGCTCCTATCCATCCGGCAATAGTTTCACCATATTTTCTCATCTTCACATAAATATATAAAGAAATAGTAATAAACACCACCATCATAGGATTATCTCTACCACAGATATAATTTACACAGAAACCTGATATAGGATGAATGGTAAATATTAAAGAGCCCAGAAATGCTATAAACCGAGAAGATATATTATTCTCCGCTTTATGAAAAGTTAAAATTTCAAAGAAAAAGAGATAAAGAAATATGCCCCCAAGACACTGAAAGATTATATTAAAAATATGATATCCGGAAACATTATAACCTGATATGGCATAGGTTATGGAAAGAGATAATGGTAGTAAAGGACGATAGGTTATATTGGAAGGAAGTATTGTTACAGTTGAAGGGTCTACAAAATGTCTCCATAAAGGGTGAATATGCCGTATGGCCGGATTATTAACAATAGAATGAAAATCATCTAATTCAAAGGAATTATAAAGAGTATTGGAAAAAACTATTATACACATAAAGATAAGACAGATTATATGACATAGAGGTGATGATATAAGAGAATAGAATTTTTTATACCAGCTGGAAGAATACTTTCTGCCGGTATTATTCTTAATGGTGAAATCTTCCTGTTTCAGATAATTTATTTCTTTTTCCATAAAAAATTAAGCATAATTACAAAGTGAAATAGTTAACAGAATAACTTTTAAAATTCGCTAAAATTGTATAAGTTCCTTTTCAGCAATGCAGTTATAAGAAAGCTGACTGCTGACTGCTGATAGCTGAAGACTTATAAAGAAAGAAGGTATCCACGTGAAAGACAACATATTAAAAAAAGCAGAAGATCTATTGCCCTTTATGATTTCTATAAGAAGAAAAATCCACGAAAATCCTGAACTCGGTATGGAAGAATATGAAACTGCAAAACTTATTATAGAAAATTTAGATAAAATGGGGATATCCTATCGTCCGGAAGTGGGGAAAACAGGTATAGCCGGTCTTATTGAAGGGAAAAAAGGAAAGGGGAAATGTATTGGCATAAGAGCAGATATGGATGCCCTGCCTCTTCAGGATCAAAAAAATGTTCCCTATGCTTCAAAAAAACCGGGTATTATGCATGCCTGCGGTCATGACGGACATGTGGCTATGCTTCTCGGTGCAGCAAAGATATTACAGGATCTTAAAGAAGAATTCCCGGGTTATGTAAAACTGGTTTTTCAGCCTGCCGAAGAATGCATCGGAGGAGCCCTTCCTATGATAAAAGATGGTGTAATGGAAAACCCTTCTATAGATTCTATGATAGCCCTTCATATGGACTCAGGGAAAAAAGCCGGCCATATTTTACTTTCTGAAGGCCCTTCTCATGCCGCTCAGACTGATTTTGAAATAACAGTAACAGGAAAGGGAGGACATGCTGCCCATCCCCATAAATCGACAGATACAATTCTTCTGGCTTCGACTCTGGCGGTAGAACTACATCATATTGTTTCTCGCCATATTGATCCACTTGAATCTGCTGTACTCACAGTCGGTATTATACAGGGAGGAACTAGGAGTAATATCATACCTGACAGGGTATTTTTAAAAGGCACCATCCGTTATTTAAATGATAAAGTAGGTGAAGAATTGCGATACTGGATAGAAAAAGTTTCTAAAAGTGTTGCAGAGATGTCAGGTGGAAAGTGTGAGGTAAAATTTATCCCAGGTTATCCTGCAGGTTTTAATGATGAAGAGCTTACGGGAAAAATATGGAAATATCTTGAAGATTTTCTTACTGAAGAATATATTGAAAAAGAGAAACATCCCAATATGGGAGCAGAAGATTTTTCATTTTTTGCACAGAGAGTGCCTTCTGTTTTTATAGGACTCGGTGGAAGAGGAGGAAAAGAGACTTCCTATCCCCATCATCACCCGAAGTTTGACTTTAATGAACAGGCCATGATTAATGGTGCAGCAGCACTTGCACAGATCGCTCTTAAATTTTTAAATGAATAAAATAAAGGGATTACCGGAAACTTTTCCGGTAATCCCTGAATGATTACTTATTTTCCAGAAGTAGAATTCTTCCCCATTCTCCTTTAACATCAAGAGAAATAGTTTTATCTTCCTTTACGGTAAACCCATTCCCTTCATTCAGTAAATCAACAAATGTACCGGGTAATTCCACTTCAAACTTTGCCCTCTTCTCTTTTTTACTGTTATTCACTATTACCACTATATATTCATCTTTATATTTCCTTGAAAAACCATAGATTTCATTCTTATCATCAATAAAAAGGGTATTAAAATCTCCAAGCTGAAGAGCCTTATGAGAATTCCTTATATTTATTAATTTCTTATAATGATTAAAGAGATCTTTATTTACTCCTACTTTATCTGGCACAGATCTCTTGGAACCATCAGGAAGATAAATTTCATCACTATATTCCATATCTTCCCATATCATTGGTTTTCTGCAGCATGGATCCGTTGCTCCCCACATTCCCACTTCATTACCATAATAAACCATAGGAGATCCTAAATAGGTCATCTGAAAAATTACAAAAATTTTCTGTCTTTTTATTTCATTTGGGAGAGGTTTCCCTGTATCATATTCGGGATTACTCCCTTTAGCATATTCACAGTATTTATGCCAGTCTCTGTAGGATATTTTATCTTTATTTACTATCATAGTGTTCATACGGGCAGTATCATGACTGTCTATAAGATTCTGCATAACATAAGAGATTTCTTTGTTATAGGCTTCCCGGAGTTCTCTTAATCTCTTATCGAATTCTGTGGTAGAAATTCTGTTATGTTCGTCAAAGAAATATTCCGATGATGTAAAGGCAAAATTATAATTCATTACGGCAGTAAATTCATCACCTTTCAGATAGGGTTTATTTACTTCCGCAGTATCAATGATCTCTGCCGTCATATAAGCTTCCGGATTAATAGATTTTACATGTTTACTCCAGTCTTTCCAGAAACCATGGGGAACACAGAAGGCTACATCAAGACGCCATCCGTCTATACCATCGGAAGGGTCTCCGTCACAATCGGGATCCATCCATCTTTTTGTAATATTAAAGATATAACTTTTAGGACCCGGTAAAAGATTATTATCAGTTCTTCCCCATTCGGGAAGTTCTTTCACACCGAACCACCCTTTATAAGTAAATTCCTTTCCTTTAGCAGGGTCATTCCAGGATGTAACTATAAACCAGTCTTTATATTTTGAATTCTCCTGATTTTTTACAACATCCTGGAAAAAAGGATTCTTTATGCCTATATGATTGAATACACCGTCTATAATAATCTTCATCTTTCTTTTATGAACTTCTTTTATGAGTTTTAAGAAGAGTTTATCGGCAGAAGTCATAACCCAGGTACCGGGGTCATGGGGCACTTCTTTTTTAATAAGTTCTCTATCTCTTACGGAGTCAGGTCCAAAATTTGCATCTATATGATGGTACATTATGGCATCATATTTATGAAGAGAAGGTGATTCGAATATGGGGTTAAGGTAAATTGCCGTTACACCCAGGGACTGAAGATAATCGAGTTTATCTATAATACCCTGAAGATCTCCTCCGTATCTTCGGCGTTGAATATCATACCATATGGTTTTTTCATTTTCCGTATGTTTCCATATTATTTTAATATCTGCTTCGGTGAAACCTTTCTCTATTAACTTGTCCTTGAGAGTCACAGGAGAAAACTGCTGTCCTTTAATGGAAAGTAATTTTTCAATATTAATTTTTCCTTTAAGTTCTTTCAGGCTTTTGTCGGTAATTATATAAAATCCTTTATTCTGTTTTTCATAGGGCTGAAATTCATACCAGTCGGAAGTCCAGGGATGAACCTGCCAGGGAGATATGTGATCATGAGGCCAGGAACCTTCTATATTTTCCAGTTTCGGATCATTCAGGGGATCTCCATTTCTGAAACGATCTGGAAATATTTGATACCACACTACTGTTTTAGCCCATTCAGGGATGAAATTATCATTCATAGTATTCCTTTCTTCTGCCATTACAGGCAGTAGAAATAGTATTAAAAAAATTGATATAAAAAGAATAAACCTCCAAAATATTATCATAAAACCTGCATCTTCTCCTTTCATAAATTAACTCTCAGGCTTCTAAATCCACATAATCAAATTCATAGCATAGGGATTACACAGATCCTCATGATATGGGAGTAATCTCAAAACAAAACCGTGTCTTCCGCTGCTCATACAGGGGATAAAACCTGAAAAGAGATAGACATTTTTCGAAAGTTCTTCCACATTATCCATAGGAATGGCTATACCTGATGCAATCTGGGCTTTTATATCCAGAGGGCCGTAATATATATCCAGTTTTATGTCCTCTGGAGTCAAAGCACCCAGATGAATTCTAGCCTGAACATTTAATTCTTTTCCCACTTTAATCTCTGCAGAGGTATTTGCGTGGACGTGTTCAACCTTTATTTCATACCAGTGCTCACGTATACGGGCTTTCCATGCTGAAAGATCTCTTGCTTTATCATAATCTTTTTCTCTGAGACGATAGGAAAAATCAGCGGAAGGAAAATAAAATCTGGATGCATATTCTGAAACCATACGGTTTGTATTAAACCGTGGTATGAGTTTACGCATGGAGTTTTTCATCATATTTACCCATTTATGAGGCATTCCACTGCGGCCACGTTCATAAAAGAGTGGGATAATCTCACCTTCAAGGAGATCATAAAGGGCACTTGCTTCAATATCATCCTGATAATTATGATCATCGTAATTTTCTCCACATCCTATGGCCCAGCCTGTATCTCGTTCATAACCCTCACACCACCATCCATCAAGAGTACTTACATTGATGCAGCCGTTCAGAGCAGCTTTCATACCGCTTGTTCCGCTGGCTTCCAGAGGACGTCTGGGAGTATTGAGCCATATATCGGAACCTGTTACCATATAATGGGCTACTTCCATATCATAATCTTCTATAAATACAATATGGTTTCTGAATGGTTCATGACGGGCCTGATGGACGATTTGCTGGATAAATTTCTTTCCTGCCGTATCCTGAGGATGGGCTTTACCTGCAATTATTATCTGAACAGGTCTGTCTTTATTGGAAAGTATTTTTTCAAGCCTGAGAGGATCTTTAAGAATTAAAGTGGCTCTTTTATAAGTGGCAAATCTTCTTGCAAATCCGATAGTGAAAGCCTCCGGGTCCAGAACTTCTTCAGCCTGTTCTAATTCATGTCTTGATGCTCCGCGGCGTTCAAGCTGCTGTCTTAATCTTTTTCTTGCAAAGGCTACAAGACGTTCCCTTCTTCTTTCATGGGTACGCCATAATTCCTCACCGGGAATATTATCTCCTCTATCCCATATTTCCTGATCTATAGGTTCTGTTCTCCATCTGGGGCCTATATAACGGTCAAAGAGTCCTGCCATATCACGGGAAATCCAGGAAGGATTGTGAATTCCATTTGTTAAAGAGCTTATAGGGATATCCTGAACCGGCACATCGGGATAAATAGACATCCACATTTTCCTGGAAACTTCCGAATGCAATCTGCTTACACCATTGACACGGCCCGATAGGCCCAGTGCCAGAACTGCCATATTAAAAGGTTCTTCATGATTACCGGAATCCTTGCGGCCAAGACCCAGAAAATCATCTCTTGATATTTTAAGTCTTGAATAATAATTACCGAAATATTTATCCATCAATTCTAAAGAGAAGATGTCAATGCCCGCAGGCACAGGTGTATGGGTGGTAAATATATTGCTTACCATAGTGGCTTCATAGGCTTCCAGAAAAGTCAATCCCTTTTCTTCTATTAACATTCTCATTCTTTCAAGGCATAAAAAAGCAGAATGGCCTTCATTTATATGAAAGACATCGGGTTTTATGCCAAGAGCCTGAAGAACCCTTACACCGCCAATACCCAGAAGAATTTCCTGACATATCCTCATTTCAGTGCCTCCGCCATAGAGCTGACCTGTAATATCTCTATCCCATTTATTTTGGTTTTGAGGTATATTACTGTCCATTAAATATAAAGGAACACGCCCTACCTGGACCTTCCATATCTGAGCTTTCAGAACCCGTCCCGGAAGGCCTGCTTCTATTATTATGGGAGAACCATTTTCATTCAGCATCAAAGTAAGGGGTAAATTATAAAAATCATTTTCCGGATACTGTTCCTGCTGCCATCCGTCAGCATTTAAATACTGACGAAAATAACCCTGTTGATAGAGAAGTCCTACAGCTACAAGAGGTATACCAAGGTCACTGGCTGATTTTAAATGATCTCCTGAAAGTACTCCGAGGCCCCCCGAATATATGGGAAGACATTCAGCCATGCCGTATTCAGCTGAAAAATAGGCAATTGTAATATCTTTTTCTACAGGCTGTTTTTTATACCATGAGGTTTTATTGGCCATATAATCATCAAAACGCTTTAAAACTCTTTCCATATGTGATAAAAACCCGTCATCCCTCGATCTTGCCTCAAGGGTTTCCTGTTTTATAGTACCGAGCATTAAAACAGGATTATGCCTGGTTTTTTCCCATAACTCTATATCGAGTCTGCGAAAAAGATCAAGAGCATCCTGATTCCAGAACCAGTAAATATTATAGGCCAGTTCTTTAAGTCGTAATAGACTTTCCGGAATGGATGGTATTACCTGAAATGTGCGAATATTATACATTGTTTAGTTTATCCTCCTTAATTGGTAATCGGTGATCGGTATTAAAATCATTACGCATTATTCTTCACCAACTATGTCTACAGTCTCCCATCTCCCGTCTCACGTCTCACTTCTTCAATGCTTCCGTTATCTTATCTACATACTCTTTGTCTTTTTCTTTCTCAGCTAATTTCAGTGCTTTTTCATAGTCTTTTTTAGCTTTTTCAGTATCTCCCTTACCCTCATACACCTGTCCTCTAGCATAGAGATATTTGTAATTATCAGGGCTTTTTTCCACGGCTTTATTCATACACTCTATGGCTTTATCAATATATTTGGGGCCAAAATTAAAATATATTATACCTGCTCTGAAATAGGGCACAGGATCATCAGGATTTTCTTCTCCTGCTTTATTATAATTATCCAGTGCCTTATTGGCATAGTTCCAGGCCTCGTCTTTTTTGTTTTCTTTTGTGTATCCCTGGGCAATCTGCCAGTAAGCAAATCCTGACTGAGAATAGAGTTCATTGTTCTTAAGACCAAGGGCTATAGCTTTATTATAATTTTCTATAGCTTCTTCATATCTACCACCCTCAATAAGGATATCACCCAGGTTATTAAAGGGCTTAACATCATCTTTACAGAGTTCCGCCGCTTTTGAATAATATTCTTCTGCTTTTACCATGTCACCCTCCTCATAGTAAACATTTCCCATATTATTATATCCATTCCAGTAAGAAGGATCTTTAGATACGGTAAGTTCATACCATTCAAGAGCTTTTACCGTATCCCCCAGGTAATAATAGACATTTCCTTTATTTTTTATTGCTTCTATATAATCAGGGGAAATCTCCAGGGCTTTATTAAATTCTTCCATGGCCAGATCATACTTTTTTTCTTTTATATAACCAAGCCCTTTTGAGTTATGTTCTTTTGCTGCAGGTTTTACCTCTATAACAGATACCTCTGTTGGAATTTCTGTAGGTTTTGGTAATTCTGTTACAGTGGTAATATTGGAGGGTGTCTTCTCAGGAACCTCAGAGACAGTAGGTTTAATTGTAGAAGCTATAGAATCTGTATATTTTCCTTTAACTACAAGCCCTTCTTTGGAATTGAATACGGGATAATTTCCTTCACTTCTTTTGTGTCAAGGTGGGCATCTTTCCCGCCGCATTTTATAATAAAAAAATCAGGATCAGTCTGAGATGAGTAGATATATGGTTTTTTACAGGCAGGACAGAGGGGAATGCTTTTTATATAAGGGTTCACCTGCTCTATATTCTGAGGATAATGGCCATTATTGTGACTTGCAAATATCTCACAGGCTTTACCTAGATTCTGGAGATATTTTTTGCATTTATCGAATTTTTCTTTACTGTTTCCTTCTGTTTGATTATCTATTTTTACACGACATCCTGTTAGCATTAGAATGATAATTATTAATAAAAACAATATTTTTTTCAATTAAAAAACCTCCTTGCCCCTATGTATACAGATCTATAGAAATCATCTTCAAGACTGCTTATCATCACCTGTCCACTGGAGGAGGCATGTATAAATTTTGAATTGGCCAGATAAATGCCTACATGGGATGCTCCCGGCGCATAGGTGGTAAAAAACACCAGATCACCCGGCGCCGGCCTTGATACTGGTATTCCCTCTGTATACTGTACATCAGCAGTTCTTGAAATAAATACACCATTCTGAGTATAAACCCACTGAACAAATCCGGAACAATCAAAGCCACCAGGTGTAGATCCCCCCCATACATAGGGAACTCCTATATATTTGTATGATGTCTGAACTACTCTTGCGGCAAGAGAAGAACCTCTTGAAGAAAGAGGTTTGTAGATGGTTGGCGAAGGAGAAACCAGAGGGGAAAAATCCTTATAATTCGGGTCTTTTTTATGGTTTTTTTTTGATTTTTCAACTGTTATTATGAATGGTTTCTCTGTTTTTAAAACCATCCTTTTATCGGTAAGGGTTGTATTGGGCTCCACTTTGTTGACATTCTCCGACACAGGATCGTAACATAAAATAAATAATATAATAAAACAGACAATTACTGTAGAAATTGCTAATTCAGCAGATCTGCTCATAGGAAGACTCCTTTCCAATAGAAACAAAAACTCTTGAACATTATAAATATTTAATATAGTAAAGTCAATAAGAAATTTATGTTAGGATGAAACCACGAAAATATTCAAAATTATTTGCAGGAAAACATGTAGAAAAACATTCTACATATGTTATAATGATTACCGGAAAGAGTGTTTCCATAAGTTCTCTCCTTTTCTAAATATAAAGGATTTTATTCTGAGAATTTATATAAACTCTTTCTTTTATTTTATCAAGACTTTTTTGCAGATTTTAAAAAATCTGCAAAAGTATAGTAAGCAAGGTGATTGAATTTGAGTAACGACATAGAAGTAATTATAGTTTCCGTACCTGTTGAGGAAGCACATGTAGTTATTCTCCCTGTTCCTTATGAGGGTACGGTTTCAGGTGGAGGAGGATCTTCTAGAGGGCCTTCTGCTATATTAGAAGCTATGAAGTATCAACTTGAAGATTATGATAGATTTCTCGACAGTGTAACCTCTAATGATATAAATATAATATCTCTTCCTCCCCTGAGTGTGGAAAAGCTTTCTCCTGAAGAAATGGTAAAATGTGTGAGACAGAAGGCAGATGAAATCCTTTCCCTGAATAAATTTCTCCTGCTCCTGGGAGGAGAACATTCTATAAGTATCGGTGCTATAGAAGCAGTAAAGAATAAATACGGAAGTCTTACGGTTTTTCAGATAGATGCCCACGGTGATCTCAGAGATGACAACAGTGATTATGTAAAGATTAATCCGAGTAAATACGCTCACTGTTCTGTTATGAAAAGAGCCATAGATATGGGATGTAAAACAGTACAGACAGGTATAAGGGAATTATACTCGGAAGAGATTAATTATATAAGAAAAAATTCCCTCAGAGTATTTCAATGCCCTCTTAAAGCCACAGAGGAAGAAATAATTTCTGCTGTAGAGACAGAAAATGTATATCTTACAATAGATGTAGACGGTTTTGACCCTTCCCTTATGCCTGAAACAGGAACTCCTGTGGCAGGAGGCCTTGAGTGGTATACTGTCCTTTCTCTTCTGAAAAAACTCTTTATGGCCAGAAATGTAGTTGCCTGTGATATTACAGAGGTATCTCCCTTTTTCCCGAATAACCTTACCGCTAAAAATGCGGCTCAACTGGCTTATACGATTACAGGGTACAGGTTTAAAAATATTTAATCTGGAGGTAGAAAAAAAGATAGTCTTCCGTTAGTACTTTGATTTAGAAAAAATGGTTAATTGTCTAGGTTTTATCAATTTAAAAAAGCTAGATATTTCAAGGTTAATTTATAATCAAAGTATTAGCGGAACAGCATCGGAAGTT
>JAKJGF010000035.1 GCA_022704525.1 Bacillota bacterium
ATAGACGAAGAAGAAGAAGAAGAGAAAGAGGAAGAAGAAGAGGAAGAGGAAGAAGAGGAAGAAGAAGAGAAAGAGGAAGAAGAATCTTTTGATGACCTTTCTATAGACGAAGAAGAAGAGAAAGAGGAAGAAGAAGAGGAAGAAGAATCTTTTGATGACCTTTCTATAGACGAAGAAGAAGAAGAAGAAGAGAAAGAGGAAGAAGAAGAGGAAGAAGAATCTTTTGATGACCTTTCTATAGATGAAGAAGAAGAGGAAGAAGAAGAAAAAGAAGATTTGATTGTAGATATGGTGGAAAAACCCTCCATAGATGAGAGAGAAAGAAAGGAAGATATAGGTATTATAGATAAGCCACCTGCCAAATTAGAAATAGCAGTACCCTTAGAGTCATTAGAACTGCCAGGTCAGGAATTTTTACTTAATGAGTTAGGTAGTTTACTAAACAGGAGCTTTTTAGATCTAAAAGAAAGCATAAATGAAGTTAATGATAATTTAACCAGACAAATGAGTCATCATTATACTCAAAGTTCGGCTTATATGGAAGAAGTTGTGAGCAAATTATCCCGGGAACTTCTGAAAGGAATTGCTTCTACTACCAGTGCCAGTCCTGAATTGTCTGATTTGTTAGCTGTTTCTATGGAAGAGCATATGAATAAAATAAGTGAATTAATTAATAGTAGAGAGCAGGTAAAGACAACAAGTTTTCAGGATACAGATATATATAAAGAGCTTTTAAAGGAACATCAGAATGCTCTTTTAGAGATAGAAAGACTACAAAATAGAATTCTTTCGTTAGAACAGGAATTAGAAGAAGTTAAAGTGAAAAGTTTAGAACTAAAAAGGTTATTAAAAGAGAAGAGTGAATATGTCGTAGAAATTTCTTCTGATATGGAAAAAATGAAAATAACTGGAGGGACTTCTAAAAGAGAAGATGAACTGGCAAAAGAACTGGATAATAAAAACAAACTTATGGAAAAATTGGTGAGTAATGTAAAAAGCCTGGTGGAAGAGAAGAAAGAGCTTAGTAAAGAAAAAGAAAGAATTGAAAAAGATATTATAAAAGATAGGGAGAAACTTGAAAAAGAGAAATTAGAAACAGAAGAAACCAAGAAGATCCTTGAAAGGAAACTTAAAGAGAGCGCGAACAAATTATCAAGTAAATTAAGTGAGATAGATAAAACAGAACTTAAAGCAAGGGAATGGGAGAAAAAGGTTGGTGATTTACAACGTCGGTTCGATGCTGCAGAGAGAGAAAATAAGACATTAAAACAGGAAATGGAGAAAAAAGATATAATCATATCTCAATTAAATAAAGAGTTAGAAGATGAAAGGAATAAAGGTGGGGGAGGTATCGGTGGTTTCTTCAGAAGGAAGTAATTATTGATTAAGAAATAAATTAGGGCATTTAGTTACCTTAAATGCCCTGTTTTATTTTGAAATTATAGTTAATTTCTTAACCTGACATAAATTATTATTAGCTTTAAACATAATAAGTTTATTTCTACTAAAATTAATAATTTAACAATAATGAAAATTCCTATGTATTTAAATTAGTCATCTTTATGAAAAGTTATGAAATCAACTATAAATAATATTGAAGAGTATAATTATGCTTTATTGTCCGAATTGTGGTAATGAAAATCGAGCTGAAACTTTGAGATGTATTTTTTGTGATACTATATTAACCAGGATTAACAAAGGAGGGTCTCTTACATCCGGTTTAACTCTTTCATCCAAATATCAGGTAATAAAGCAAATTAACCAGGGGAAAATGAGTACTATTTATTGCGTAAGAGATTTGAGAAATAATAGATTATTAGCCTTGAAGGAAATGCACTGTACTTACTATTCCAGGATCAGAAAGGAATATTTAATAGAGAGATTTGCTCTTGAAGCATCTATACTCAGAAATTTAAAACATAATAATCTTCCAAGAGTAATTGATACTTTCAGTATGTATGGAAGATATTATCTGGTAATGGATTATATAGAGGGTTATAATCTGCAATATCTTTTAAATAAGAGTAATAATAAACGTATTCCGGAAAAACTTGTTATTACCTGGGGGATACAACTCTGTGATGTCTTAAATTATCTCCATAGTGAAAATATAATACATAGAGATATAAAACCATCAAATATTATGGCACGGGAGGAAGATGGCCGAATTTTCCTGGTTGATTTTGGACTTGCAAGAATCCTTGAAGACAATAGAGAATTAACTAAAATAGCAGTTGGCACAGAAGGTTATATTCCACCAGAACAGTATGCAGGGAAACCATTACCTTCCAGTGATATTTATTCTCTTGGTGTAACACTCCATCATCTGGTAACAGGAGAATTCCCTTTTGTTCCTTTTATTTTTAAACCTATAAGAAAGATTATACCTGAGCTTTCCCCGGAATTAGAAGGTGTAATAGAAAAATGTCTTAATCTTAAACATGAGGAACGTTATTCTTCTCCACTTATATTAAAAAGAAATTTACTTTTAGTTAAAGCTGCTTTAACATCTATGGCCAGAGATAAAGAAGAGAAAGTTAAACCAGAGAAACCCAGGTTTACCAGGATTCTTAAAACAGGTACTCCCAGGCACAGAATTCCTCCTGAAATAACAGAACGGATAGCAGTACTTGAAAGTGAAGTCGCTCAGAAAATGTTAAGAAGTATAGAGACTTTAAGTGGGAGTAATGTGTTACCTTATCTTATTCAGATGATGCATAATAGAGATGCAGAAGTTCGAAGAGCTGTTGCAACAGCTTTAGGTGGATTGAAAGATAGTAATGCTATAGGATATCTTATTGAACTTCTCAGAGATACTGATACACAGGTAAGACAGCTAGCAGCATGGGGACTCGGGGAATCAAAAGATAAGAGAGCTTTATCACCACTTTTAGATGCATTGATGACAGGTGACGCACAACTCAGAGGTGGTTCTGCCCTCGCTCTGGCAGAATTAAGAGAAGAACAAGCTATTGAACCTTTGATAGATACTTTTTTATATGACGAAGATCCTATGGTTCGCAAAAGGGCAGCCAGAGCACTTGGAGACATAGGTGATAGAAGAGCTCTGGAAGCACTTATTAAAGCTCTTGAAAAGGAAACTATGGAACCCCTTAAAAAAACTATTATCTGGGCTATAGACTCAATAAAAAAACAAAGGTTATCATAAAGATTGACTTTTTTTTCTTATAGATATATAATATTGAAATATATATGTTCCATCCTCAGTAAATTATATTGTCAATGACAGAAAACTTCAGTAGAGAGGATATTTCCTGTCTATTATGTGTCCTTGCCCTGTGGGTAATAAAAATTGAGAAGAGGTGAGATGCCGTAATATTTTCTCCCTGGAGAAAGGCGGTTTTTATGTTAAAAGACAAAAGATCTGTTACTATTAGATTTTTTATGTTTTTATTAATTACAGTATCTATTTTTATTTCTATGAGTGCTGTTTTCGGTAAGGCTATAAAAGTTCGTTATATCTCAGAAAATAATATAAATCTCAGAAAAAAGCCTTCATTAAAAGCTGATGTGGTAAAAATTCTTAAACAGGGAGAAAAATTACATGTTGAATCTTACAAGGATGGCTGGGTTTCAGTTTCCCTTGGTAATGGTATTAAAGGCTGGGTTCATGAAAAATTTGTGACTTCCCAGAATCCAAATCCTCCCAGTAAAGTTGCTTCCCGTGGTGATATTTCGACATTGAAAGTGCGTTATATATGCAGTGAAGGTGTTAATTTGAGACAGAGTCCTTCTCTTTCAAGTTCTATAGTATCAGTAATGGATAGAGGAGAAAAGATTTTTGTTCAGACTTATAAGGATTCAGGATGGGTAGGAATATTTCTTGAAGATGGTACAAAAGGCTGGGTTCATGAAAAATTTATCTCTACGTCTCCAAATACACAGGAACAGAGTAAGGTAAGATATGTAATTGGCAATCAGGTAAATGTAAGGTCTTCTCCGTCATTAAATGCTAAAATACTTGCCACTGCAAAGAAGGGTTTTAAGGTTATAGTTGAGTCTTATAACGAAAATGGATGGGTGAAAGTAGCTTTGTCTGATGGGACAAAGGGATGGATACATGAAAAATTTGTTGGTACATCTCCAGACCAGACACCTGGTTTAAAATTACGTTATATCCTGGGACAGAATGTAAATCTGAGAAGTGGCCCTTCATCAAATTCTTCAATAGTAGGTTCTGTTTCCAGTGGCGAAAAAGTTTCGGTTTCGGCTTATCATGAAGATGGCTGGGCCTATATACAGTTATCTTCCGGGACACAGGCATGGATTAAGTCTGCTTTTCTTACATCTTCTCCTGTTTATCCGGGAATGAAAGTGCGTTATGTCTGTGGAAATGGTGTGAATGTAAGAGAGGAGGCTTCTCTTACTTCTTCTGTAGTTACAGTGTCAAATGCAGGAGATAAAGCTTTTGTTAAAACTTATAATACTTCAGGCTGGGTTTATGTCGTGTTAGAAGGAGAACGGAAAGGCTGGATAAATGAAAAATTTCTTACAGATTCTCTTAATCAACAGAACTCTATTACCGTTTCAAAAATACGCTATATTCAGGGTAATGGTGTTAACCTGAGAAAAGGACCCGGCCTTGATAATTCTGTAATTACAACATTTAAGAATGGTGTAAAGGTAGATGTTGAGAGCTATGATAACAAAGGCTGGATACTTGTATCAGCAGATGGGTATAAGGGATGGGTTTATAAAGGTTATGTTGGTGTGGACATACTTCCTGATGAAATGGTAGCTATGACTTCGTCAAAATCCTATTCTGATAATTATAGCAGTAGTTCATCTAATATTAGTTATACTACTCCTAAAAATACTTACAGTAGTGCCAGTGGAAATGGTTTAGTGGATACTGCTTATTCATATATGGGGGTTCCATATGTATGGGGTGGAACTACAGCTTACGGATTTGATTGTTCTGGTTTTGCCCAGAGAGTTTATGCAGATAATGGTATTTCCATATTGAGAACAGCTGATGCTCAGTTTACCCAGGGAATATCGCTAAGCAGAGAAGAACTGCAACCAGGTGATTTAGTATTTTTTACTACTTATACCTGGGGAGCATCACATGTAGGTATATATATTGGAAATTCTGAATTTATCCATGCTTCTTCCGGTGCAGGTGAAGTTACTATAAACAGCTTGAATGATTATTACTATAATGCCCGTTTTCTTGGTGGACGGAGAATATAATTAAATAATTAAGAAATCTAAATAAAATAAGAAGGTAAAACCTTCTTATTTTATTTAGATATTACTATACTGTTACAGGTTCTTTTTCTGTTTTTTCTGTTTTTTCTGTTTTTTCTGTTTTTTCTGTTTTTTCTGTTTTTTCTCCTGGTTCTTTATTTGTATCAGAGGATTTCCTTGTATCTGTTACATAGAAACCAGTTCCTTTAAATATTATACCTACCGGTGATATTAACTTTCTGGCGTCAGAACCACAGCTAAT
This sequence comes from Bacillota bacterium, assembly GCA_022704525.1. GTDB lineage: Bacteria > Vulcanimicrobiota > SpSt-956 > SpSt-956 > JAKJGF01 > JAKJGF01. The sequence continues at coordinate 5,474 of JAKJGF010000035.1, forward strand.
ACATTTTATTTGATTTCCGTTGGGTTTTAAAATAAGTTGTTCAAATTTAAGTCCACATTTAGAGCATTTAAAATCATAGATTGGCATAGAAAATCCCCCTTTCTATAATAAATAATTTGAATTTTCATGAGATTATTATAGAGCTTTAGCTGGCCTATGTCAAGTAAAAAGGTTGCAAAGCAGCGATGAAGAGTAATTTTTTTTCAGACCTCCTTCGAATATCCCTTTTACTTTCCAGCCATCTAAAAAATTGAAAAAAAGTAAAAGTTATATTATAAAAAATGAGAAATCCATATAAAATTATCTTTTTATAATAATAAAAATTCCTCTTGAGAATGATGGTTAAATTTCATAATTTTATCATATAACCGCACAGGTCGAATTTATTCGGTGAAATTGCAGGGACAGGCCTGCGTGTCTGCACCATTACGGTTACTTCAATGGAAATTATTGAACAACAGGATTACACAAAATTATCTGCTATATCCCATCTGCTGATAATTACCCAATTGACTGTATATATCTGATAAGTTATAATTCAAATGCATAGGAATTTTTATTATTGTTAAATTATTAGCTTCAGTAAACATAAACCTTTTATGTTTAAAGCTATCAGCAGTAAGCTATCAGTAATCAGTTTAAGGAAAAAAGCTGAAAGCTAATAATAATTCATTAAGGAGTATAAAAATTATGAATATTAAAGGTAAAGTTGTTCTTATAACAGGTGGTGCCCGTGGTATAGGCAAAGCTACAGCAAAACTTTTTGCCCTTGAAGGTTCTAAAATTATAATATGTTCAAGAAATAAAGAAGAACTGGACGATACCTGTAAGGAAATTTTATCTGCCGGTGGTGATTGTCTTGCAATAGAATGTGATATTAAAAAATCGTCAGACGTCAAAAATTTGGTACAGAAGTCTATAAATAAATATGGTCATATAGATATATTAATCAATAATGCCGGAACAGGTTATTATAAACTTCTCCTTGAAACTACTGAAGAAGAGTGGAATGAAACAATAGATACCAATTTAAAAGGCGTATTTCTTTTGTGTAAAGAGTGTATACCTTATATAAAAAAAGGTATAATTATTAATATATCTTCCGGTGCCGGGAAAAAGGGTTTACCCAGATTTTCTGCTTACTGTGCAAGTAAATTTGGAGTTATTGGGCTTACAGAAAGTTTTGTAGAGGAATTTCAATTTATAAAGTTTTATGCTCTCTGCCCTGGCCCTGTAGATACAAAATTATTTAGAGATAACTTTCATTATTCTCCTCCAGGTAAACCGGAGGAAATAGCCAGGATTATAATTGATCTCTCCAGAAGAGAATATCTTAAGTCAGGTGAGTCTCTTGTGATAAGCTAAAGACGGCACTAATTTTCTTTTTTCTTTTCTTTTTTTCTCTCCTGAATTGCTTTTACAGCAGATAGTTCATCTTCGCTGGATTCTATAAGAGCTTTAAAGGCATCGCTGATTTTACAGGAAGTTTCTCTGGTTATATATTCAATCTTATTCCAGGTTTCCGGTTCATAAAGGACCTCTCTTAGTTCGTGAATAGTTTTGTATTTTTGTTCTTCTACTGGCTGATTATCACTGTTAGATTTTATAAGGTTGAGAGCGTTATCCAGACAACACTCTACATCTGTTAAAGCAAGAAAAGCTTCATAGGATGATATTCCTGTCTGTTTAATTATTTCTTTAATTTTATCATCAAGGCCCAGACTTTCTATTGATGTTGTCATTTTTATTAAATTATTTTTTTCATCTATTTTGTCAGTTTCACAAGATTTATGTGCAATATATTCTATTTCATCTTTTCTTCTATCACCTTTTTTACTTGCCCATTGTAATTCTTTAATTTTTTCTTTTAAATTTAAAAGAGCATTTCTGGGATTATTATATTCCATGAGTGACTTTATAGCCACATCTTTATCTACATCTAACCTGAGACATAAATAATTTATTTTTTCTATGTCAACAGTTGGTTCTGTGTTGAACAGGTTTTTACCGCAATGTGCACAATAGTTTTCAATAAACCCATGTTGTATATTGTTCTTATATCCACAATGTTTACAGGTGTTTGATAGAGATTTATCAACAATTTCTGTTCTTATATATCTGTCATTCTCAACGGATTTCTGTAAAGGAGTCTTTTTAAAGTATTTCCATTTCAGGTATTGTTTTTTAATGTATTGTTCTATATAGAAGATAATTTTTTTTACACGTACTTTTAAAAAAGTGAAATAACAGGGTAATGATACACATCCAACGTTAATTACATTAATACCATTTTCTATTTCGTTATAAGCAAGTACTACCAGATTTGGGAAAAATCTTTCAGTAAGTCTTTTTATATAAAGCCTGATTTTAGGAGAACAGAGTAATATAGGTTGCATACCTTGATCTTTTATTCCCTTTATATGTTTATCAAGAACCTTAATAATATTTGAGCCAGTCTTAAACTCCAGGAAAGATTTATTTTTTTCTACTGCTCTCTCAATAATTTTTTCAATTTTAGTATTCAGGGTCAAAACAAATATTTTGCCTGTGCCATCCTGATATTCTCTACATATATCTCTACGGAGTGCGTGACGGACATATTCTGTTAGCTTATCAGGGTTTTTGGTGACAGTTCCATAGTCTGCAAGTATTTCCATTATAGTAACAATATCTCTTATGGAAACCTGTTCTTTCAGGAGATTTTGGAGAATAATTTTTATTTCTCCAAGGTTGTATAATTCTGGGTATACTTCCAGAGCAGGGTGGCTTTTTTTAAGTGTTGCCAACATATTTGCTATTTCCTGACGCCCAATTAATTCACTTGCGTGTTGGCGTATAATTTCAGTCAGATGTGTACCTATAACACTTTCACTATCAAAAACCATACAGCCTTTCCTCTCGGCTTCATTGCGCTCTTCTATTTTGATCCATACTGCAGGCAAACCATAGGTCGGTTCCAAACACCTTGGTCCAGTAAAGAGTTTTAAACAGTTCCAGGGGCCTATAGCCAGGAGCCTATCCAGTCTCACTTCTCCTGTTGCTATTTCAAATTCATTTATTTTTATTATATAGGAGTCAGGTTTTAGCTGCAGGTTATCTCTGAAACCAATTCCTGGAACCATCAGTCCCAGCTCTGATGATATATATCGTCTGATAGAATTAACTCGCTCCAGGAGCTTTGCACCCTTATTGGGATCAACCAGTGGGATAAGATTCAGTCCAAATTCTATACTAATTCTAAACACAGGTTTAAGAATGGTTTCTTGTGCAGGAATTTTTTCTCTGACAGGTATATTATCCAGCCATTTCCTTATGTCCAGGTTTTCTAATTTATGTTCTGGAGCAGATGAGTAAAGAATGTTTTCTTTTTCAGATATATTCTCTTTTTTTATTCCTCCTAATAGCTCTTCTAATAGTTTATTTACATCCAGTTCAGATAATTTCTCTGAAGATATTCTTCTTCTTTGTGCTTTTTTAATACTCATAACTGCATCTATTTCATCTTCGTTATTTTCCATTAAAGCTTTTTCAGCTTCTTCCTCAGTAACCTTTGTTCTCCCTTTAATATAATCAATCTTTTCTTTTATAACATCTTCATTTTCTATATTTTTTTTATTATTTAATTCATTATTTATTGCTTTAGTGATAGGTATGTTAGTTACAGGTATTTTAGTTTTGACCATCTCTTGTTTAATGTAAATATTGCAATGTTTTTCAGAGGAAAAAAGTAAGATATCTATGTCCGGCTGAATTTTTTTTATATTAAAAAACATAATAAATATGTTTTTATCTGAAATGACAAGAGATATTAAATAAGAACCGCAGATAAATTTTATGAAGTAGTCTTTTTGTGGGATGTCTATTCTTAATATTTTACCATCTGGTGAAAGTATCTTTATCCAGTTAATATAATCTGAGAAAGCCTTCTTAAAATTAATACCCCAATCATCCGGCAGGGTCACTCTGAGTTCACCCTGTTTTGAAGAGAAAGATAATATAATTTCATCAACAAGATAATTCGACAGATTAGAAAATAGGGTGAAAGAAGGGATTATATTTAAAAGTGGATAGCTTAATTCCATAAAATCCTGTATAATAGCCTCTCTTAAATCAGTACCTATATTTGATAATTTAGCAATCTCACTGGCAATATTCTGTACCTCATCATTTTGTAGTTCTCTTAATATTTGGGCTGATATCTCAGGTGGAAGAGAAACCATTAAAATAGCTGCTTTCTGAAGAACACTTAATATAAGTCCTTTTTCAACAAAAATATCTCTGGAAAGATAGGTTTGTAGATGAATAGCAATTTCCCGTGGATTATCTCTGGCGATTTTAGTAAATTCTTCACTAAGTTTAATATTTCTTATAGAACTTTTTTCTTTTAGAGCATTGGAGAATTTTTTTATACATTCATTTATAGAAGTGTTGATTTTTTCTGACTGATTTTTATTCAGTAAAGAATTTAATTCTTTAAATAGATTATTATATTTATCTGCTTTCTCCATAAGATAATCTCCTTCAGAAATAATCCTTTTATTTTAATCATATTATCTGATTTATATTGCCAATTTGTTGATAAAATTTTAAATATTTGTTAACTTTACAGTTTTATACAGATAATGTTTTTTATTTTAATATCATCAGTTATTTCATTATAAGATAGAATTATCAGATGAGGGAAAGATTTCCAGGTAAGCCTTTTTAAGTAAAACCTTATAATGGGTGAAGAAAGTATAACAGGTTTAATGCCGTAATTTATTAAGAGCTGGATTTTTTCACCCAGGACTTTAAGTAACTTTTTTAGCTTATTAGATTGTAAAGTTTTATTTCTCATATTATTTTCTATGAATTTCTCGATTTTTTCATCAAAGGTTATAACCTGTATAATTCCATTTATCTGGTATTTCCTGCATATATTTGTAGACAGAACCTTCCTTACATATTCTGTCAGTATATCTGTATCTCTGGTAATAGTAACATAATCTGCGAGTGTTTCCAGAATGGTAATCATATCTTCTATAGAGACATGTTCTCTCAGAAGATTCTGAAGTATTATTCTTATTTCTTTCAGATTAAGAAAATTCGGGTATACCTCATTTATCAGAGCCGGATGAGTTTCTTTGATTTTTCCCAGGAGAGATTCTGTTTCCTTCACTCCTAAGAGATTGGATACATATAAATTTATAACTTCAGTAATTTCTTCGGCTATGACACTGATAGGGTCCAGGATGACACATCCTGCTCTTTCTGCATATTTTATCAATTCTGGCTTAATCCATACTGCAGGCATACCATAGGCAGGTTCAAAACATTTTATACCTTCAAGATTATTAAGAAAGTCTTCAGAACCTATAGACAGCAATCTTCCAGTTCTTATTTCTCCTATGGCAACTTCAATGCCTTTTATCTTAATTTTATAACTTTCAGGATTTATCTCTCTATTTTCTTCTATATGTATATTCGGAATAAGAAAACCCACTTCCATTTCTATATGTTTTCTTATGGATTCACAACGTTTTAAAAGGTTTGATCTATAATTATTAAAAGAGATGGGGAATTTATATCCTACCTCTATAGAGATGGGATGAATAAGGGGGGAAGGGTTAAAATCTTCTGGTATCAGATCATGTTTGATTAATTTCAGTCTTTTCTTCTCTACAGTTAAACCATCTGTTATTAACTGTTTTTTATTAAAATCTATTTTATTCCATTTTTTATTAACAAGTTCTTTTCCTTTCTGTAGTAAAGCTTTATGCTCTTGAAGATATTTTTTTGTTGTTTTTATAAGTGTTTTTTTGTCCTCTTTTTGTTTTTTCTCTATAATTGTTTCCATTCCATTACTCTTTTGTCTCTCATGAGTTTTTGCAGAGTTTTCTTTAGGGACCTCACTGATCTCCTGTATATAATCTGTTTGTTTTTGTTTTACCTTATTTTCAAACAGGTTTTTATTAATATAAAGTCTGAAGATTTTTTCTGAAGAGAAGAGCAGGAAATCTTCTTCTCCTGAAGATTTTAACATATCAAAGACCATCAAAAATACATCGTCCCCTTTGATAATAAGAACTATGAAAAAGAAGGCCCACGTAAATTTTATAATGCAGTCTTTAGTTGTAGAACTATGAATTTTGAACCCTCTATGTCCTTGTGAGAGTATTTCCAGGAATATCGTGTTATCATATTTAAAAGCAAACTGCCACCTCCATGGGAAGTATTTAGTTGATGAGATATCTATTACTAATAGGTTAAACTCCCGACGATCAGGAAAGAAATTTAAGGAATAGGTCTCAGGAAAATGATAGTTTAGTTCCTCTTCATAAAAGAGAAAAGCATTATTATTATAAAGATCTTTTCTATAGAATTTCCAGAAGCTAAAGATAAATTCTCCTATGACTGATGCTCTTACAACAGCAGGGAGATCATCGAATTTATAAAGTAAATAATTTAAAGTGGAGATTTTTTTTAATTCTTTGTTGATTTTTTCTTTTATATTATCCTCAAGTTTTTCTATTAATAGATTTGTATATTCATAAGACTCTATTATCTCAGAAAGTGTCAGCAGTAAAATAGCAATCTTTTTTTCAGGGTCTAAGAATAAATTTTCTCCTTCCAGGAAGATTTTTAGAATCTTTGAAGTTTTATCAGATTTTTCTTCAGCCAGCTCCAGAAATTCTTTCACCTTATGAGAAGGCTTAACATGTTCAGTTACGTAATATATATAAAAAAATTCTTCCAGAACAGATAAAGTTATATCATCTGATATATGAGACAGTTCAGAAATTTCTTTTTCTACTTCTTCTTTTAAATGTGTGTCAAAATATCTCTTTATCAATTCTACTACATTATAAGGAATAAGTTTAAGTAGAATAGCTATTTTTTTTCTGGATTTCAGGGATCTTGGATGTTTTATAGTAAGAAAAAGTTTGATTATTTCAGATATTATGCCAGGGTTATCTTTGGCCAGTCTGGTAAGATCTTCAAAATTATAATAATCTTCTTTATAATTTTTCAATTTATTTATCATATCAGATATTTTACTAGTAAATTCAAGTATTCTTTTATTTATTTTTTCTAATACTTTATTGTTAGCCAGAAAGCAAAGTCTCCTGAATAAATTATTATTATCCATAATTATTATAATTTACTTCTAATAAAGTAATAAAACTATTGTTTTTTTATTAATTTTATTATATTCTATAATTAATTATTTTAAAATACAAAATTTAATAAAAAGTAGGAAGTTTTTTATGAAAAAATTAATTATAATTTCTTTTATATTATTCATATTAGTTAGCTATTCTTTTGCACAGAATATTATTAAATACCCTTATATCCTTCGACCAGTGAATAATGATATAAAACAGAGAACTATAGATGAATTTCATTCTATAAATGGACAGGATTGGACCATAACAGTAGATAGATTTACGGGTTTTTTAGAATATGGCAATATTTCAGGTCTCCCTGAAAAACGCAATTTAACTGATTATATGCATGCTATAAATGTGGCAGATGACTTTTTGAAACGAAATAAAAAAGTAATTGGCATAAAAGAAGATTTCCCTAAATGTATTGATGTTAAGGGAAGTGAGAGTCCTTCAATGGGTTATGTATGGCTTGAATATTCCGGGCAATATCAATATAATATGCCCGTTGTAGGAACAAAAATAGTTATGAAAGTTGATTACCCCGGTATTGTAAGAGATATAAGAGCCAGATGGTATCCAGATATAAAAATATCTGAAGAAGAAGGTATAGATAAAGTTAATATAAAGCAGTCTCTAATAGGAAGATCTATGCCCTATAAAGGTTATGGAGGTCAGGAACTTACTTATATTATTAAAGAAACAGACCTGGTTGAAGAATGTCAAAAAGTTATATTTCCTTTTAGAAAAGAAAAACAGAATATAGTAGAATTCTATATTACATGGAAAATACAGATAAATAAAGAAGAAATCAGGAATGCCTGGAATGTTTATATAGATGTTTTCAGCGGGGAAGATATTTATGTAAAACAGAATTTTAAATGATGGATTGCCTAAAATAACCTCGTAAAGCGTGATGCGAAGGAAATAACCCATTACGCATATAATATTTAGAGGAAATATAATGAATATTTTTCAAAATTTTATGAAAATCTTTATAATTCTTTTGATTTTCTCTCTGTACCTTAATTTATCAGGTTGTCTTAAGGGTCAGGCAGATATAAAAGCGCTGAAAAAGCAGAAAATTGCCTTTATATCAGATAGAGATGGTAATCCTGATATATATGTTATGGATGGTAATGGAAAAAATCCTATAAGAATTACCAGGAGTAAAGCCAGTGAATTTAAACCTGCATGGTCACCTGATGGAACTTTAATAATTTTTGCTTCAGATCGATCAGGTCCATTAAATACAGATATTTTTACTGTTCGCTACTCGCCCGAAGGAGGAGAAAGAAATTTAAAAAAACTTACAGATTATATGGGGACCGATAAAGACCCTGTTTATTCTTCTTCAGGAGATAAAATAGCTTATGTTTCCGGTCAGGAAAATTCCCCCAGTGAGCAAATAATGCTTATGAATCCTGATGGAAAGGATAAAATAGCTATTACCAGAGCGACTACATGGTCTGAAAATGTACAGGTTCCCTGGGAACCGCTTCCACTTCCCTGGGCTACTGATCAAAAAGAACTGAAAACATATCAGCTTGGTGCCTGGATTTATACTCATTGTCCCACATGGTCACCTGATGGAAGAAGAATAGCTTTTGAATGTTTTGGTATGGAAAGAACCCATAAAATATATTTTATTGATCCAAATCAACCTGCATCCAGAGAAAATCGTATTAAATACATAAAACTCGAAACAACAGATGAAAAAGGTAATCCGAAAGGTGATCAAATATGGAGTACAAAACCTGAAGGCCACTGGATTCTTGGTGTGTTTGACAGGAGTGGTAAACTTTTAAACCCTATAGATGAATCTCATACTTTAAAGATTCGTGATGAAATAAGGTTGGAGCTTTATGCTGCCAATTCAGGATTTTTTAAAGAGGGACAAACCTTTAAATTGACCATAAATTATACAGATGATACCTCTGAAGAGATTTTAACAAAGATAACCTCACAGAAAAAAGAAAGTTCCAAGCAGATAGGAACAAAAATTTTCTGGAAAGGAATTGATTCAGATGCTGTGAGTTCCGGAGAAAAACCTTTACCTGATAAACTTCCGGATGGTCATTTTTCTCTTATAATTCAGTTAGGAGCTATACCTATGAAGTATAATGTAAAAGGATTTGCTGATAGATATCCTGCATGGTCTCCAAAGGGAGATAAAATAGCATTTACCTCTGATAGAGACGGTAATGAAGAAATTTATATTTCCAATCCCGATGGCAGTAAAGCTTTCAGACTTACAAACAATCCTGCCAGGGATTATGCTCCTGCCTGGTCACCTGATGGGAAAAAAATAGCTTTTACTTCAAATAGAGATGGACTATTTAATGAAGAAATTTATGTGATAAATATAGATGGAACTAACCTTATAAATCTGAGTTTGAATCCTCATAATGATAGTTTCCCTGCCTGGTCTCCCTTATCTCCTTCTACTAAATAGTCTATTTTACATTCCCAGTCCCAGTCCTAAACTATCTGCTGCAGCAGGAGGAGCTTTTCCTTTTTTAGGTGCCCTGTCTTCCGCCATTTTTGCAAGAAGAAGAACCATAGTTACCTGGCATCTTCCATCACAGTTAGCCCTTTGCTGTACTTTCTGACATACCTTCAAACCGGGACAATTTATACATTGTTTTTTTTTCTCATCCACATCATCTGAGAATTTTTGCAATGCAGGATTTATATTCGGGGTATAGCCGTACATTATGATACACCTCCTTGGTTTAGTGAGAGGTGAGAAGTGAGAAGTGAGAAGAGAAACGTGAGACGATAATATAATAGTACTTAATTATATGTAACTTTCTTTTCACTTTTCACTTCCTCTCACTTTTCACTTTTCACTTGATTATAATTTTCTTCTCTTAATAATTTTCCCCTTTGATTTTTTTATTTTTTCTCTGAAATTTATATCTTTGCCTTATTTCAAGAAAGACCTTATCATATAATCCATCTTTAAAGTCCAGAAAGGTCCAGGGGAAAGGCTTAAAATGGCCTTTTTTATACCAGAGAGTCATATCAGCATACATACCTTTTCCTATATAAATTTTTTGTCCTCCAAATTTTGCGGAGGCGAGAACTATTTTATGATAATCCAGATAGCCCGGATCAAGATTTATATGCCTTTTGCCATTAAAGGAGAATTTTTTTTCCAGCTCATTTGTAGACAATTTGATATCAGCTATGGTATGGGGTAAAATTAAATTTTCAAAGGAGTAAAATAATCTTGAAAGATTATCTCCCATTTCATCTCTGTAATAATCTGTAAGATTAAAAGGAAATACAGGACTTATATAATCAATTTTTCCAAAAAGCTTTTCAATTTCTATTTTGAGAGGGAACTTTTCAGAGTTGAATAAGATTCCGAGAAATAATTTTACCGGTTCTACTGCAGAGATTTCAGACATTTTTTCCTAACACCTTCAAAGCTTTACTTATTATTTCTTTTGATATACCAATCTGTGAAGTAATCTCCAGTATTTTCTGTGTATTTATCTTTTTCTTTGTTATGCCTGTTTCTGTTTTATATTGAAGATAATTATTTCTCATATAAATATGTTCTCCCTGTGATACTCTTGTTATTATCAGGTAATTCATCATTTCAAATTCAAAAGATCTCTTCCATGCTTCAAAGAAGATATCTCTCTTTACTTTTTCATTTTTAAGTCTGTACCGAAATTTTTTGTTATTATTCAGAGTATATACATTAAAGAATTTGCCTCCCTCCAGAGGCTCAATAAGAAGATTTGCTATACCCGTATTATGTAAAACCGGTTTTTCTTTTGAAAGCTTAAGAGGTTTAAAGACCATATAACCAGGGTCAGCCAGATATAAGGTGTCTTTAAATTTTACAATTATAGCAGTATGAGTATTATCTCCATAAGTTCTATCTGCCAGTATAAGTTTTGAGTTAAACCCACATTGATCCAGAAGGGTTTTAAATAGATGTACCAGAGAGAAACAGGTTCCTCCTGACCCGGACTGTATATGATCAGTAACCACTTCGAAGGGAAAACGAAAACTGTTATAAAAATTTGCAGTACCATCGCTTTTTATTATCTTTGTAGCATTTTCATAGGGAATCAGTGAGAATTTATCTAAAAGTTTTTTAAGAAGAAACAAATCCGCTTTTTCTGACTTAATATTAAAATATTCCAGAAGCAGATTAGCTCCTTTTATGTCATCTATCATTAAACTTCTTTCTCATTTTTATGGAAAAATTCAGTTAAGTTCATATAATTCTTATCTGATTCTTCAGGAAGAGCTTTAGACCATTTCTCTTTTTTTATCATTTTCTTAAGTTTATTTCCAAAATCAGCCCCTGCGACATTAATTAAAGTTTCCTGTCTGTCAGGTCCTTCCAGAAAAAGAGAACCGAAGGCTTCTGTTAAAACTACGGATTTACTTGTAAAACCTGAGCGTAAAAGCCCATAAAGAGCTGCGCCAAAAAAGTGATACCATCCTCCGTATTTATCTCCAAGAGGTTCGGAATCATTCCTTATATAAGCAAGTTTTTTCTGTAAAGGATCATTATCTCTATCTTCCCTGTAGGGGTTTTTGGCAAGCATATTTTCAGCCGTAAGGAGTGTAAGGTAAAGGTCGCCTTTGTTCAATAAATAACTTTCCCTGAAAACATCGTGGATTTGAATAGAACCGTCAGGATAAGTCATTAATTTCTTTTCGAGATCATCTTCTTTTGCTGTGACAGCAAAACGATTTGTATAGCCACATGCCAGAAGCAGAAACAATTTACTTCTCAACAGTAAAGGGGCAGGGAAGTCTTTTACTTCACCAGTGACGAAATCCTTTAATCTGTCCCAGAAGCCATAATAAAGATACTGTTGTGTTGTAGGAGACCATTTATGTTCTTCCCCTATAAAGGGTTGAATTTCTGGATATTCCTGAATTACTTCTATAATTTTATTCAGAAGAATATCAGTTTTAATGGGCTTTTTATGACCTATAGTAAATTCCTCAGAAACTTCTTTTGTTTTTTTAGACTTATCGGCTTTAAATAAAGCCTGAAATAATTTGCGTGGTATCTGATCTAACTCTCTTATTAAGTATGCATCTCCTGTAGAATCAACCAGTTTATAACCTTCCTGAGTATATCGTATAGTGGTATTTTTAGATTCTTCCAGAGCTTTTTTAAATTCCAGTTCCGGTGTAAGAGGAAGTTCACTGAGGGCACCTGCAGTTCCACCCATTACCTTACCTGAAATAGCCAGTGGATTGGATGTTTGCTGGTTGAAACAGAAAGAGATGTCTCCCTTTTGTATTTCAGTTTTTGTAACAGGTTCCATATTATTTATGCTGGATGATGAAGAAAGAGTCACTATGTCTCCGGGTTCATTTGATGACTTTTCTTTGATAGATGTTGAAGAATATTTTAAAGGCTTATTGACAGAAAAAGTATTTATTTTCATAATTATCCTCCAGATATTATTTATATAACTATATTATACATAAAAATATATAGTAATTACAAGACATAAGCTGTACTAATTTATTACTTTTTTTAAATCTTCTATTACTTTGTCTGTTCGAATTTTTCTGCCTTCTTCCATGAGATGATAGTTGGTGTCAAAAAAGTAATTATCAGGAAATACATAATTTTCAGGGGAACCGATTATTTCAATCAGCAGATTTTCTTCCAGTTCTTTTTTTAAAGATATAATCTGTTTTTTATTTATCTTATACTCCCTGAGAGAATAGTTCGGGTATATAAAAAATACTTTTGCTTGACGTTTACGTGCATAAAGTTTAAATTTATTTAAGAGGAAAATAGTATGGGTATTTAATTTTTCTGCTATCAGATTGGGAAGACCCATACGTTGCCGGATAATCGACGCAGAACTGATTAAATCAATTTCTTCTCTGTTAAAGTCCAATTTTTCCAGGGTATCGGTGAGTTCCTGTTTCTGGAATTTTATATATTTTAATTCTTTTATATTTTTAAATTTATCAGGATTAATTTTATTTTTTAATTTTTTTGCAACTGCATCATCAATCTGGTACCAATCCCTGAGATGAATTATTACATCTCCATTTTTATTAAAGGCATTTCTACAGTATATAGGATCAAAGGGAACAGAACCCTTAATCAGATATACAAGGGTACGTCTTTTATAATTAAATAATGTAGGTATTGTTCTTATTATCTGGTTTAATGTAAAATATTTTATACTTGGAGGGTTTACGTCTAACATTAACATTAATGTATCCCTTTTTCCATCACAGAGAGAACCAAAAAATTGTTCGTATTCCGGTATAATTACCAGAATGTCCTTTGCTTTAATATATGGTTTTACTTCATTTAACATAAACTTCAGTCCCAGGTGTCCATATAATCCTATATTAATTACAGGGTAATGTAATTTTTTTTGAATCATTTCGCTATCCAGACCGAAAGCAATATTGGATCCTCCAATAAATATAATTCTTGGAGGTAAGGTTTTTCTCAGGAGATTGTGTTTCTCTATGGTTGAGGCAAGATAGTTAGGTGAATTCACCGGTATGAAATATAAAATAGTTAAACTTAACGTTATAAAAAAGATCATTAAACTTGATTTTAATAAAAGTTTCTTCATAATTTGTTTTAAAATCGAAAATACATAAATTCCAGGGTTTCTTTAGACCCGTAATTTCCCCATAATATAATAACCATAATCATGATATAATATCCTGCCCATCTAATAAATACATTCTGTCTTTCAAAATAAGCTTTTATATTAAATTTTGCCTGTAATACTTCAATAAAGAAAAATATGGCAATAACTATAATGAAGCACGTACTTATACCTGTATCAAAGCTATGAATTGCTAAGAAATTTAAGAGAGTAGTTATATTTTTACTCAAAATTAGCCATACATCTGACAGGGTTTTTGTCATAAAGAATAACCAGGAAAAACAGACCAGATTAAATGTAATAAATACATTAATAATATATATGATACCTTGATTTATTTTATATTTTTTACAAAATTTTTCCCATTTTTTATAAGTAAGAAATGAGAGAGAAATTAAAATACCATGATAAAGACCCCAGCAGATATAATTTAATGTCAATCCGTGCCAGATACCACAGATTACAAAAGTAATTATTAACGCTGTAATCACTCCGTAATTACCATAGTTTCTCCCTTTCATTGAAAGAGGTTTGAATATGTAATCCAGTATCCACCCTGACAGGGTTATATGCCACCTTCTCCAGAAATCCTGAGTTGATGGGGAAAAATAAGGGTAATTAAAGTTATTTGTAAGATTTATACCAAAAAGTCTGGCACTTCCCAGACTCATATCGGTGTAACCGGAAAAATCGCAATAGATCTGTATTGCATAAAGATATGTAATTATTAATAAAACCGGTCCTGAAGTACCATTAATATCATTTAAAATACTGGTAATAACAGGTGCTATATTATCTGCAATAAAAATTTTTTTAAACATTCCCCAGAAGAATAATTGTACTCCCCCTCTTAGTGTTTCATATTCACAGATTGTATTTTTCATGTGTTTTAACTGAGGGATTAAATTTGATGCCCTTTCAATAGGGCCCTGAATAAGTTTTGGGAAAAAAGAGAGGTATAGAGCATAATATAAAAAATTTCTTTCCGGTTGAATAATGCCCAGATAACAATCAATCAGATAGGAAATATTTTGAAAGGTGAAAAAAGAGACGCCTATAGCAGGTATTAGTGATTTAAAAATTTCTCTACAGGAGAGTAAAATTATTATATTGAGTAATATACCTGTAAATAGAAGGCTTTTTTTGTCTTTTTCAGAGATTGTTTCAGAGATTTTAATGGCAAAAAAATATCCTCCTATTGTTGTAAATAAGAGAATAAAGGGGGAGAGTATATGGGTGCATAAGTAAAATAAATAACTTACAATTAATAAGAAGTAAGGTTTATATTTATTTGAAAGCCGGTGAAATATCAATACCGTTAAAGGTAAAAATACCAGGTATTGCAGTGAATTAAAAGACATTTTTTTACTCCGAATTTCAGGTTATGGGTGTCGGGTTATAGGTGTTGGATTAATTGTTGCTTATGAGTTTTGCATTATAATAATTTATGATATTTACACCCAAGGCCTGTTATCTAACACCCGGTACCTGACAGTTTTCTTTCAATAGCTCTTCTTAAATCACCGACATTTTTAAAGGTTAATAATTCTTTTGTGCCAAATTTAATCTTAAATCTCTGTTCGATTGTTACTATAAGGTTAACATGAGAAAGTGAATCCCATCCGTCTACATCATCTGCTGTGGTACTGTCATTTACTTCAATTGTATCATCATCAAAAACCTCACGAAATATGCTATTTAAATCATCAAATATATTCATAATAAATTTCTCCTTTTTAGCTATTAGTTTTCAGCTTTTTCCCTTAAGCTGATTGCTGATAGCTAACTGCTGATAACTATATTATTAAAATTCTTCCATTGTGGAAATGTCTCCTGCATCCTGTCCTGAATAAATTGCCTTTAATACTCGTCTCATTATTTTACCACTTTTAGTTTTCGGTATATTTTCTGTAAGAATTACTTCTTTAGGTGTGGCTACAGTGGAAAGTTTATTTGAAAGATAAAGTCTGATTTTTAATTTTAATTCTTCACTGTCATTCCCTCTGGTTTTAATAAAAACTACTATTGCTTCGAATAATATGGGGTCAGGTACTGCTATGGCAGCAGCTTCCAAAACCTCCGGGAGTTCAAGAAGGGCACTTTCTATTTCAAAGGGTGATATGAGATGTCCTGCCGTATTTATAACATCATCACTTCTTCCTATAAACCAGAAATAACCGTCTTCGTCCATTTTTGCTTCATCACCTGTAAAATAATGATCTCCTTTAAATTTATTTTCATAAATTTCAGGATTCTTTAGATATGTCTTAAACATGGAAGGCCAGTCTTTTTTAAGACACAGATAGCCAGGTGTGTTAATTTTTTCCTCTCTGAGATCCGATTTGGATATAATCTCTCCTTTTATAGAAGTTACAGGTTTTCCCATAGAACCTGGTTTTATAGCCATTCCCGGACGATTGGCAATCATAATTGCCCCTGTTTCTGTCTGAAACCATGTGTCATAAGTGTCTTTATTAAGAACCCTTCTTGACCAGTTTATAATTTCAGGATTAAGTGGTTCTCCCACGGAAAAGATATATTTTAGATTTGATAAATCAAATTGTTTATAAAAATCATCTTCGCCGTTCATAAGCATTCTTAACAGGGTGGGAGCAGTGTACCATATGGTAATCTTTTCCGAAGAAAGAAGGCGCATATAATTTTCCATATTAAAGGTACCTTCGAAATGTAATTGTGTAACACCCATGCTCCAGGGGCCGATTATTCCGTAGGATGTGCCTGTGATCCATCCCTGATCTGCAGTACACCAGTATTTTTCTTCTCCATTTAACTGTAAGATTTCTCCTGCAGTTTGATTTATCATAAGGATGGCTTTATGTAAGTGTAAGACTCCTTTAGGTTTACCTGTGGAACCGGAGGTGTAATGTAATACCGATGGTGTTTCAGGTGATGTTATTTCAGAAACGAATTTGTCTGAGACATGGTTCAGTAGTTTTTTATAGCTGAGGACTTTCCCTGAGATATCTTCATCAATATCCACAATAAGTATATATTTTAATTGGGTTAATCTATCTTCAATTTTTGCAATCTTTTTATAAAGGCTTTTTTTTGTAAATAAAACTTTTGCCTTTGAATCAGAAAGCCTGTCATAAAGAGCTTCCTCACCGAAATTAGGGAAAAGTGTTCCAATAATTGCCTCATATTTTAATACGCCCAGAAATATAAAGAACTGTTCCGGAATTTTACTTAAAAAAGTAAAAACAATATCACCTTTATTAATATCTAAAATTTGCAGAATATTTGCAACCTGGTTTGAATAAGAGTCAAGCTCTTTAAAGGTGTAAAATTTTTCCTGAAATTTACTCGTTATGAATTTAAAAGCCACTTTTTCTGAAAAACCCTTCTCACATTGAAGGGTAGAACATATATGGCCAATATTGTATTGATTGTTTTTTATTAACATTTAATCCTTTCCTTATAAAGTGAGAGGTGAGAAGTGAGAGGTGAAAAGAAATGAAGAGTGAAAGGAAATATATAGTTTCAGATTTAATAATCAACTCTCAACCCTCAACCATAAACTACTCAGCACCAGTCACTCCTCACTTTTTACTTTTCACTTTTCACTTTTTATGCTTCTCTATCAATCTCTTCCTCGTATAGGCAATGAGGCCTCCTGCATCAATTATGGCCTGTCTTGCACTGGGGAGAGGTATTATATCAGAGCTTTTTCCACTGGTTTTATTTATTACCTTATCATGGGTAACTTCTATTTCATCACCGACCTCTCCTTCTATACCCGGACATATGACAGTCTTTAAACCCAGGTTTATGGAATTCTGTAAAAATATTCTGGCAAAACTTTTTGCCACTACTGTCAGTTCATGACCCTTCAGTGTTGATGTAGCCTGTTCACGGGATGAACCGCATCCGAAATTATTCCCTGCAATTAGTACACTGCCCGGAGGAATTTCTTTGTTTTTTAATTTACTATTAAATTCTGTATAATCTGCAAAGGCAAACTGTGGTGTTTCCGTGGGAAGAACAGTTGCCATAAACCTTCCTGGATAGATAACATCTGTAGATATGTCATCTTCGAGTTTGAATACTACTTTGGACATTTTATCTGCCTCCTTTCCTTGGATCGGTTATTACACCTGTTATGGCACTCGCTGCAGCTACCTCGGGTGAACATAGATAAACTTCACCTTTCGGGTTACCCATACGGCCTTTGAAATTTCTATTGGTAGTTGCAAGGGCTACTTCTCCGTCTCCAAGGGCTCCCTGATGTACTCCGAGACAGCATCCACAGCCAGGATTTATAATGGCTGCCCCTGAGTCTACTAAATCTCCAAGAATACCCTTCTTTAAAGCTTCTCTATAGATTTTCCATGAAGCAGGGAATATGAGCATACGGGTTCCCCTTGCTACTTTATGTCCTTTGAGAATCTTTGCTGCCCCTTCCAGATCGTCAAGTCTTCCATTTGTACATGATCCTATTACTATCTGCTGCAGCTTTACACCTTCTACATCACCTACAGGTTTTACGTTATCCACTGTGTGAGGACAGGCAATCTGAGGAACAAGATTTGACACATCTATTTCTATAACCTGTTCATAGACTGCATTAGCATCGGGAGAGATAATTTCAATATCCTCTTTTACTCCTGCCTCTTCTTTAAGATACCTTATAGTTTCCTCATCACCTGGAACGATGCCCGATGTGGCTCCTGCTTCTACTGCCATATTACATATGACAAGCCTTCCAGAAGTAGACATATTTCTGATTGTTTCCCCGTGATATTCTATAACCCTGTAGTTTGCACCTTTTGCTGAAACTTTCCCTATAAGATAGAGAACCAGATCTTTCGGTGTTACAAAAGGAGGAAGTTTTCCCTTTACCTCTACTTTTATGGTGGGAGGAACCTCAACATTTAATACTGTCCCCAGAGCCCATACACTGGCCATTTCTGTGGCACCTATACCAAAAGAGAAAGCTCCCAGTGCTCCGTGAGATGTAGTATGGCTGTCAGTTCCCACAACTACATAACCGGGGCGGACATAACCATATTCAGGCAGTATCTGATGACATATACCCCCTTCATCTCCTCTGATATCATGGAATTTTTTTATTCCCTGTTTTGCTACAAAATCACGGATTTTTTTCTGATTTGTAGCAGTTTTGGATGTTTCTGCAGGAACCCTGTGATCAAAGATTATAACAATCTTTGAAGGATCCCACACCTCTGGTTTGAGACCGGTGCCCTCATAAACCTCTAAAAACTGATTTATCACAAGGGCCCCATTTTCGTGGGACATAGCCACATTAACTACTGGTTCCACTACATCATTTACTTTTACTGATGACTGACCTGTGGCTTTAGAGAGAATTTTTTCCACTACTGTCATTGCCATAATGTAAACCTCCTTAATTATTATTTTTATGTTTACCTCAATAATAAACCTTTCCCTTGCGTCTCCTTTAACCACACAGGAAATTCATTTTTTCTGATAATCATATAATAGCTTTTTCTTGAAATTCTTTTATCTGTTCCACCGTATAGCCTATACTTTTCAGTACTTCTTCAGTATGGGCAGATAATTTTGGTGGAGCACTGGTAATAGCTCCGGGAGTTTTCTCGAATTTTGCAGTGAGATTGAATAATTTTACTTCACTGAACCCTTCCACTCCTTCTACTGGCACGGTCTGAATGGTATTTCTATGTTTTATCTGTGGAGATGTGAGAGCCTCTTCAAGGCTTAAAATCTCACCTGATGGGACATCTCTTTTATTCAGTGCTTCCACCCAGCAGGCAGTAGTATTTTCTTTTAATTTCTCTTCCATCAATGGTGTTAAGAGTTTACGATTTGCCTTTCTTGTATCACGTTCTTTAAATCGGGGATCTTCTTTGAGTTCAGGCAAACCGAGAACTTCTGTTACTGCTTCCCACTGTTCCTGTTTATTTGCCGCAATATTTATATAGCCGTCTTTTGTCAAAAAAGTTCCTGAAGGAGCGGCAGTGAAATTATCATTTCCAAGAAGTACTGGTTGCTGTTTGCCTATAAGGAGATTTGCCGCAACCCATCCCATAAGGGGCATAATGGAATCCAGCATGGATATGTCTATAAACTGGCCTTCACCGCTTTTTTCTCTGTAGTAAAGGGCACCCATAATAGCAAAAGCTGCATTTACTCCTGCTACTGTATCACATACGGGAAAACCGCATCGGAGTGGGTTCAATCGCTCATCTCCATTTATAGCCATAATACCACTCAGACCCTGAACAATCTGATCATAGGCAGGCTTAAAGGCATCAGGGCCGGTCTGACCGAATCCGGAAATGGCACAGTAAATAATACGGGAGTTTAATTCTGTTAATGTTTTATAGCCCAGTCCGAGTCTGTCCATAACACCGGGTCTGAAATTTTCCACTACTACATCTGACTCTTTTGCAAGTTTTAAGAAAATTTCCTTTCCTTCCGGTTTTTTTAAATTAAGGGTAATGGATTTTTTATTGGCATTCTGGGCAAGAAAACTTGTTCCCATGAGCTGTTTATTCAGGTCCGGAACGTTCCCCAGTTTTCTTGCGAGTTCTCCTGTTCCGGGAGGTTCTACCTTTATAACCTCTGCGCCGCAGAGAGAAAGATGAACTGTACAGAAAGGGCCTGAAAGGACATTTGTAAGATCAATTACTCGAATACCTTCTAAAAGTTTCATTTAAATTCCTCCTGATAATATTGATTGTATCAATTTTATAACATTTGCAATTTATTTTATCATAAAACAATTTATTATTAAAGGATTTTTGGAAATTATAGTCATAAAGAATTAACCAGGTAAATAGCTTACAGGTCTTTTTTCTCAGGTTTAATCTTTCCTATATTTATGAGGAAATTAATATAATATTCTTTACTCATAGGACAATTTATAAAATCAATAATCTGCTGTTTTGTGTTTAACTTAATCTGTTTTTTTCTCTGATTAAGAAGGCTATCATCAAAATCCTTTTCCCCATGACTGATTCGTGTTCTTATATCGGTTTTCTTTCCCTTCCAGTAAAATAAAAACATCTTATGATGAGTTGTATATTCCTGAAATCCCTTCTTAAGTAAAGCTTTTTCAAAATCAGAGGTTAAATATTTACTCATTATCTATATCTTCAATTTTTAATAGATCCTTTCTAATTATATCTCTTAAAGCAATAGCATCCTGAGTCAGTTTTTCATCTTCTTCATGTAAAAAAGTATCACATAAGAAAACAAATTCATCCTGGAGTTGAAAAAAAGCTTCTTTCCGGTCTTTAGAAAAGGCATGAAGTCCATATCTGGGAACTTCATATATCCATAAATCATCCTGATAATCGACATTACATATAACAGGATCTTTTAAGATATACCTTTTATTATCCAGAATGAATTCTTTTATATAGAATGGAGATAGATATGAAAGCAGGTTAGATTGTATAATTTTTTTAATAGCTAAAAGCTCCTGTTCAGCTAATTCGTTTATTAATTGAATTACTTCACTTTTTGTCTTCAAAATTTCCATAGATAATCTTTATTTCTATTCTCCTTCTAATTCATATGATAACATATATCATAATGTTTATCAAACACTTTGATTTTATTTTCCCTTAAAGAAAGAAGGATTTTTAAACATTTCTGGAGAATAATTTCTGTGTAATAAAAGTAAAATAAAGATTTAAATAAAAAGGAAAGAGCCGGCTCTAAGGTTTCAAAATTGCAGTTCTCACCTGGAGCGACCTTTCTCCGTAAAAAACCATATTTTTTACAGATATCCATTATACCATAGAAGAGAAGGGGAAAGCCATATGAAAAATTTCCTTAAAAAGTCTTGATTTTTCAAGGCTTTTTTTGTCTCTTATATTATAGAGGGATTTTTTTAGAAAGTGAGGTGAGCTTTATAAGGAGAATATTTCCGTTAAACCATGAAAAATAAGAAGTTAAATTTACTATGCAGAAAGGAGAGTATTTTTATAAAAAAATGTTTATTAATATCCATAATAATCCTGGTTTTTCTTTCGGTGTCTGGATGTATAGAACCAAAGAAACAGGTGGAATTTCAGCCTGAGACACTTGCTGGATTAAAAGAGTATATTCCAGTTTGTCCTTATTGTAAGTTTCCTGTTGCTTATAAAGCTACAACATGTGTAGGGTGTAAGAAAGATTTTATTTGGACTACGAAAAAGTTACCTTAAGGAACTCTTGAAGAGAAGGAAATTAAGGAATTTTATAAACAGATTTTATATATTGAAGAAGAGATAAAAAATAAAGAAAAAGAAATCATAGAAAAGCAGAAAATTGCGGAGGAAACTTTGAAACTTGAAGTATTTGCATATTGCTCCTGCGGGGAAGAATTAGGAGAAAAAACTAAATTCTGTGCAAAATGTGGCCGTAATGTAATGGAGATTATTAAAAAAACCGGAGAAGCAGATAAAAAGATGAAAGAAACTTTTACATGTTCCTGTGGAGAGATTTTTTCTTCAAAAAGTAAATTCTGCCTGTCCTGTGGAAGTAAAGTACAAAAACCCTCAGAAATTAAATGTTCCTGTGGTGAAACTATTACGCCGGGGAAAAAATTCTGTGCTCTATGTGGTAGCCCTGTGGCGGATAAAAAAGAAGAAGATATTATTTCTGTATTTAAACCTCAAAAAGAGAAAAAAGGATCTATTACCTGTTATGTGTGTAATTCAGATCTGCCTTATGATTCTCTTTTCTGTCCCGATTGTGGAACAAAATTAGAAAATAAAAATAAAGCAAAAATGAGAGAGAAAGCCTGTCATAAGTGTAATTCAAAATTACCTTATGATGCATTATTTTGCCCGGATTGCGGAATTAAATTTTAGGGAAAGGAGTTTATTTTATGAGAAAAATTTGCATCTTATTAATATTATCAATTTTTTTCTTTTCCGGCTGTATCCCTGTAAATATAGAAAATAATCTCTTCTTAAATTCCAGTGGAGGAGGCAAATACATAAATAAAATTTATATAAGTAAACAGAATGCTCTTGCTGTAAATCTTACCGAGGAGATGGCCCATAAGGAAACAGGTGACAAACTCCCGTCCTATGCTAACTTTACATACCGTGAAGATAAAGAGATGATTACTATGGCAATTAAATTTTCTTTCAACGATATAGAGGATTATAATAGCAAACTTCAGAAAATCAATCAGACTCAATGCCGGGCTATGTTCACAAAAAACAGTTCTTTTTTAAAGACATCCTATTATTACAGTGAACCTGTAACCATTAATGCAGGCGGGGCAATACCAAATAGTTGTACTATTTATGTGACTATGCCGGGGAGTATTAAAGGAAGTAATGGCAATGTTACAAAAGACGGCAGGGTAAGATTTGATTTATCACCTTATGGTGATAATAATATCTGGGCACGATCAGAGGGTTTTAATTTACTACCCATATTTATTCTAATTTTAATAATAGGAATCGGATTAGCTGTGTTTATTTTCATATCTGGCGGTATAGGAGTGTTTGTAATAGTTAAAAAGAAAGATTCTATAAAGGCCCTTGTTAGTAAAGTGAAAGAAGAAATTTCTACGAGTGATAAAGAGGAAAAGTGTAAAAAGTGTGGTACAAAGTTAAAAATCAATGCAAAGTTCTGTGAACAGTGTGGTCAGACCTTTACAGCAAAATCTTTACCTGATAAGAAAGAGAAGAATCTGTGTCCTGAATGTAAGGCTAAACTTAAGAAAGGAGAAGTTTTCTGCGAGCAGTGCGGGTATAATATTACTTCTGAGACCACTTTAGCAGAGAAGAAAAAACAATCTTCCAATTGCTCATCCTGCGGATCAAAATTGAAGCCGAAAGCCAGATTCTGTGAGGAATGCGGTGAAACTGTAAAGGAGTAAAAAGAAAGAGAGGAAGTATTATGGCCAATTGCCCTCATTGTAATGGAGATGTAAGTGAGAATGCCAAATTTTGCGCCTTCTGCGGTAAGAATATTCCTCAGATATCCTCTAATAATTGCCCTTCCTGCGGTGCCACTCTTCTTTCAGGGAAGAAATACTGTCATAAATGCGGTGCTGAATCGGGAGGGAAGGATGAAAGAAGGTCTTTAACTGAAGGAGAAAGAGCAGGCAATAAGTTTTTAATTCCTGTTATTGTTGTTGGAATAATGTTTGTTGCTGGAATAATGTTATGTCTGGTTGGTATATTTTCTTTTAAAGATCGTTTGTTTCAGAGACAGAACAATCCGACACCGATAGATCACTCTTCTAATTTTACTCCCCCTCTTCCGACTTCTGAGGCGATAAATACTATTCCGACTTCTGAACCTGTGAATAATAATCCCACTCCTTTCCCAACCGCTGAATCTGTGAATAATAATGTAACACCTGAAACAGGAGTATATATAAATCTGACCCCTGTAGATGAATTACCAAAAATAACTCCTACAATAAGTCCCAATATAATAAAATCAATAAAATCATCTCCTGTAGATATTTTAAAACAAAATTATGCTGCAATAAACAATAGAGAATTCGAAGAAGCATATAATTTGAGAAGTAAATCTTATAGATCGAAAACGTCATATGAAGAATATTATGATATATGGAAAACCAATATAACCATCAGTTTAAAAGAAACAGAAATTCTTGAACAATCAGACCAAAGAGCAAAAATAAGAATTAAATTATATTCGGAAGATAAGGATAAAAATTCAGAGCAAACTGATAAAGCACTTTATAGTGGAGTAATATATTTGATTAATGAAGACGGTAATTGGCGGATAGATAGAGTAGATATAACTTCTAGAGTAATTCTAAAAAAAATGTACCAAAGTCAAGGATAAAAATAAAAGGTATAGAAATAAAAAAAGTATGAGTAAGAAAAATGAAAAAATAATAAGGAAATGGGGTAGGCCATATATAAAACCCA
>JAKJGF010000235.1 GCA_022704525.1 Bacillota bacterium
GTTCCCGTACACAAGGACCTTATCTTTGAAGATCACGAATTGTTTGATCTCCGTGCTCTGGGAGAAAAAGTAGGTTATCCAGCATTCTTAAAACCCCAGGATGGTGGCGGATGGGTCGGTGTAGAAAAGGTAACAAATTATGAGGAATTACAGAAAGCCTATGATAAATCAGGAGAAAAACCACAGAACCTTCAGCGTGGTATAGATTACAAAGAGTTTGTTCGCTCAGTAGGTATAGGATGTCAGATAATGCCCATGCATTACAATGCTGAAACAAAGTTTTCCCATGATAGATATATAAGAAGTGAAGAAAAAGCAATAGAACATAATTTTCTCACAGAAAATGAAAGAAAAGAAGTAATTCAGTTAATTAAGATAATAAACGCTTTTTACGGATGGGAACATAATTCCTGTGAGGCCTTAATATCTAAAGATGATGCGAAGATCTATGTTATAGATTTTGCAAATGCTTATCCAGACAGTGATGTTATATCATTACATTATTACTTCCCTGGAGTTGTAAAAGCTATGGCAAAATGGCTTATCTTCTGCTGTGTTAATCCCCGCCACAATAAATTAAACTTTATGTCTGAATGGCCTAAATACTATAAGGTTCTTGAAGAAGCAAAGAAGAAAAACCTCTCGTACCATGAAAAACTGGATAAATATGAAAAGATTGCAGATGATTATTTTGAAACAAAGAAATTTGAAGAATTCTGCACAGAACATCTTCCTGATTTTGATAAAAAAGCATTTGAATTCTTCTCCAGTCAGAAATTTGAGGAGATACTGGAAGAGGCAGTAAAAAGGTACTTTAGAATTCCAGAGGAAGTGCCTGAAAAAATGGCCCATTATAAGGGATTACATAATTTCTGGTTACACTGTGAAAAAAATAGACTGGAAAGGGCTTGAGAAAACTGAAAGGGGCTGTCCCAAAAGTTAACCTGGGACAGTCTTTTTTTTGGATAGGATAAAATTAACTTCAAAGGAGTTTAAATTATGAGATCTTTTATACTTATATCTATAATTCTATTTGTAGTGTTATTTAATTTTTCCTGCAATGCTCCACCTCTAAGGCAGGCTTTTATTGATAAAACAGGGAAA
Source organism: Bacillota bacterium (assembly GCA_022704525.1). GTDB lineage: Bacteria > Vulcanimicrobiota > SpSt-956 > SpSt-956 > JAKJGF01 > JAKJGF01. Next base: position 1,105 of record JAKJGF010000235.1, read on the forward strand.
AAAGTAATGACTTTTTCTGTTGTCTTTTATAGTTTTTCATTTCCTTATTTTAATGAGGGTCTGTGTCCCATACAAACCAGAGGTAAGTGGGGTTACATTGATAAAAGGGGAACTATGGTTATAAAACCTCAATTTGAGTATACACAGGGTTTTTCAGAAGATCTGGCTGTTGTATCAATAGATAATAAGTATGGCTATATTGATAAAACAGGTGCTATAGTTATAAAAGCTCAATTTGATCTGGCCGCTAATTTTTCAGAAGGTCTGGCTATGGTAATGATGAGTAATAAGGTTGGTTTTATAGATAAAAGTGGAAATATTGTTGTAAAACTGCAGTTTGATTCAGGTTATAAATTTTCAGAGGGATTGGCCCGTGTGAAAATTGATAATAAAGTTGGTTATATTGATAAAACAGGTAAATTTGTTATAAGACCTCAATTTGATGAGGGATCGTTGTTTTCAGAAGGACTGGCTTTAGTAAAAATAGGTAATAAATACGGTTATATTGATAAAACAGGTAAATTTGTCATAAAACCTCAATTTGATTATGTAGATTCTTTTTCGGAAGGACTGGCTTTAGTAAGAACAGGTAATATGTCTGGTTACATTGATAAAACTGGAAAGATGGTTATAAAGCCACAATTTGATTATGGGGATTCTTTTTCGGAAGGATTGGCTTTCGTAAGAACGACTAATAGGGAGTATTATATTGATAAAACAGGAAAAACTGTTATAACGCTTAATTACTTTACAAAACAACCTTTTTTAGAAGGTCTTGTTCCTGTAAAGGTAGGGGATAAATTTGGTTACATGGATAAAACAGGAAATATAGTCATAAACCCACAATTTTTTGATGTAGGTCATTTCTCAGAAGGTCTGGCTATTGTATTATATTAGATTTTTACTGCCCATAGATTTTTTTATCAGTTTATAAACAATAATTCTGTCGAATATATTCCCGGATTAAAAAATAACATTGAAATTGCTATGGATAACTATACTCAGGCAGGAGAAAGCTGGTATAAATATAAAATATGATACACCTGAATATGTACTCCAGGATAAATGGCGTGAGGTTGATTACTATGTCAATGAATCAGCCGGATTATTAAATGATGCTACAAATTAAAATTTCTATAGCTTTCTTGAATTCTTTTACTGCTTCTTTATGACCGGTCAAATAATAAAGGGAATTACCAAGACCCATATGGGCTCTTGCAAGTTCATTTTCTAACTCAATCTTCCCATTTCTCACCATTCTCTCCAGAATTTCTATAGCTTTCCTGAATTCTTTTTCTTCTTCTTCATAACGGGTTAAATTACAAAGAGAATTGCCTGAATGCATAAAGGCAGAGGCAAGGTCTTTTTCCATATCCTTCTTTCCCAGATTGAATACTGAATTCTCACGGATCTTTATAACAGAAGAAAAGAGTTTTACTATTTCCTTAAATTCCTTTTCTTCCTTTTCATTAAGAAAAAACAATTTCTCTATAAAATTAATTAAAATCGCCTGTTGTAAAGGAGTCAGGTTATATTTCTTCATTTTCTTCAGAGCTTCTGCTCTTACCTCCATCTTCCCTCATATGATATAATATTCCTGTTATCAATCTAAGGGAGGCTAATCTATGAAGAGTAATATTCTCACCACTCCGACTCCTCAGAAAATAAGAAAAGAAATAGAAGAGCTGATTATAAACGAACTACACGGCCCTGCCGGGGGAGAGGAAGAAGAAATTATCGAACAGAACGTCCGTTCAAGATATATTCTCGGAACTCTTGCTCCCAGATATCAAATAACAGAACCTGAGCAAAATGAGAAAATTGCCGTAGACGGATATGACAGCAGAGAAGACGGTTCTATTGAAACTTCTGCTCCTGCCAATACAACACTTTTCCCTTCTTCCATAGGTCTTACCTTCTGTGTTGAAGGTTCTGCGAAAGAAATCAGTGTGACTGCAAAATGGGGCCGTTATGAAAGAATTGAAAGTAAAACAGTTATAAGTAAAAAAACCGGTAATCCTCAGAAGATATGGAAAAGAAATCCCGTGGAGATTACTTTAAAGCCGATTATTCTTAAAGAGGGCATTATAGATCCGATAAGTATAAGAGAGGAACAGCCCGATGTGAAACTTCAGGGGAAAATAAGATGGTATGATCAGGATGGGAACTGGCTTATTACGCTTTTTCTCGTAAATGATCAGAAAGAAACAAAAACATTAAAGGACGAAACCTGGCTCTTTCAAACAGAACTTATCGTAAAAGACCCTGAGAATAAACCGATTTTTCAGATCAGACCACACAGACGTGAGGGAGGTCAGAGAAATACAAAGGATTATGAAGAAGAAAACACACTTAATATGATTTATAGAAAACATATTGAATTTGCTGCAGGTCACGGAGTGGGGGTTCACACAGATGTCTTTCCTGAAGACCCTGAGAGGGCAGTGAAAATCTCTACTAAAGCAATACCGGCCTATGAAGTTCCTAAAACTATACCGCCTCATGCATCGGAATTTCCCGGTCTTATTCTGGATATGAAAAAACTCTCAGATGAGAAAAACCCTGCGGAATTGATAGAACCACTCGCAGAAGCCTATGATAAATGGATAAAAAAACAGAATAACAGAATAAATAATCCTGCTGAAAATCTGAAAGAATATAAAAATACTGCACAGATTGTTCTGGAAGACTGCAGAGAGTCTTTAAAGAGAATCCGGGAAGGGCTGGATTTATTGCAGAATGATAATAGTGCTATGAAGGCTTTTCGCTTTATGAATAGGGCTATGGCAGAACAGCGTATTCATACAATCTATTCGGAAAAGGTAAGAAGAGGAGAAAAACCTGATATAAACACTATTGATGTGGCGGGAAATAGAACCTGGTATCCTTTTCAGCTTGCTTTCATACTCATCAATATACCTTCCCTTACAAACCTTCACCATAAAGATAGAAAGAAAAATTCAAAGAGCATTGCAGATTTATTATGGTTTCCCACAGGCGGCGGTAAAACGGAAGCCTACCTGGGGCTTTCTGCATACACCATGGCAATAAGACGTCTTCAGGGAGAAATAGAAGGAAGAAGGGGAGAATATGGTCTTGCAGTACTAATGAGATATACCCTGAGACTTCTCACATTGCAGCAGTTTCAGCGTGCTTCTGCTCTTATATGTGCTATGGAGGTTATAAGACGGGAAGAGACTGATATATGGGGGGACTATCCTTTCAGACTCGGCCTGTGGGTTGGTTATAAGACTACACCGAATAAAACAGAAGATAGTGCGGAATCTATAAAAAGTGCCCACGGACAGTTTAAAAAGAGCACTGTTGCAGGAAGCGGATGCGGTTCTCCGGCACAGCTTACCAATTGCCCCTGGTGCGGTGAAAAAATCAGGGCAGGTCAGAATATCATTGTGGAAGCATATAACAGAGGGAGAGGAAGAACACTTATTTACTGCGGTGATCCTCTGGGTAAATGTTCTTTCAGTAAAAAGAACTCTCCAGACGAGGGAATACCTGTTCTGGTAGTGGATGAGGAGATATACCGCAATATCCCTTCTATGCTTATATCGACTGTGGATAAATTTGCTCAGATGCCATGGAAGGGAGAGGTTCAGTCTTTATTCGGTCACGTTGACGGATACTGTCCTCGCCACGGTTTTCGTACTCCTGATTTGGAAGACTCCGATTCTCATCCTCCCATAAAAAATAGTAATTTCGGGGCTGTAAAGACAGTTCCTCATCCGCTGTTACGCCCTCCTGATCTCATTATACAGGATGAACTTCATCTTATAAGCGGCCCTCTGGGAACACTTGTTGGACTCTATGAAACAGCTCTTGATTATCTCTGTTCATGGGAAGTAAAAGGAAAGATTGTAAGGCCGAAAGTAATTGCTTCCACGGCTACTATAAGGAAAGCAGGGGATCAGGTTCACGCCCTCTTTCTCCATAATGTAAAGATATTCCCTCCGGGAGGGCTTGATGTGGAAGATAATTTCTTCTCCCGTCAGATATTACCTGATGATAAAAACTCTGGAAGAAAATATCTCGGCATATGTGCTCCGGGACGGAGAATGAAAGAGATACTTGTAAAGGTATATGTGGCTACAATGGCAGCGACACAGCAGGTTTTTAATAAATACGGTTCCTCTGCAGACCCCTGGATGACACTCGTAGGTTATTTTAATTCCCTGAGAGAACTGGGAGGTATGAGAAGACTCGTAGATGATCAGGTAAGAACTTACCTGGCAAAAATGGAACAGCGTGGTTACAGTCCGAGATATATCTATAGTTCAACAATTGAAGAACTTACATCCAGAAAAGGAGCAACAGAAATACCGGAGCTCCTGGATCGTATGGAAACACCCTTTAAACCGGAAGATAGAGGTGAGAAAAGATATCCTCTTGATGTCCTCCTTGCAACAAATATGATTTCAGTAGGAGTGGATGTAAGGCGTCTGAGCCTTATGGTCCTATGCGGTCAGCCCAAATACACAGCAGAATATATTCAGGCTACAAGCCGTGTGGGACGTCATTCCCCGGGACTTGTACTTACAGTTTATAACTGGGCCAGACCACGTGATCTGTCACACTATGAACACTTTGAACATTATCACGGAACTTTTTATAAACATGTAGAAGCTCTTTCGGTAACACCTTTTGCGCCGAGAGCTCTTGATAAAGGTCTTACTGCTCTTCTTGTGGCACTGGTGAGATTGATGGGGGTGGAATTTAATGCAAACCATAAGGCCGGTAATATACACGGAGGACATAAATATATAACAAAAGCTATTGAACTTATATCAGAACGAGCAGAACTGGTAACAGATGATAAATCTACCGGCCAGGATGTCAGGGCAGAATTAAAGCTTCGCCTTGATGAATGGCTTAAAGAAGCATCCAATAAATCAGGCGGTAGAATACTTGGTTACATGCCGAAAAATGACGGAAAAACTGTGGGACTTTTGCATAAAGCAGGCTCAGGAGAGTGGCAGTTATGGACGTGTCTGAATGCCCTTCGTGATGTTGAACCATCTGTAAATCTTGTTCTGGAAAGGATTAGCGATTAACGATTAGCGATAAAGCTAAAAGCCAAAAGGAGGAAAAACAAATTGAATACCACTATAAAATCCCGGAAAGTTGGAGAAATCCGCCCCAGTCAGTTTTTATTTACCTTTGGAGTGGGGGCATTAATAGATTTACCTCATTTATCTGTTATAGTTACTGGTCTGGACCGGTGGAATACACAGATGGCAGTAACTGTTCCTGAAGAAAGACTTTTAGCGTTAGTTCGTAAGAGACTCGGCCATCAGGTAGGGCAGCTTCTATCACCACCTATTCCTGAAGAGTCTGACGGTCCACCTGTACCTCTTAAGGAGAGTAATTTTACAGGTATCCCTGTTTCTGTTTTTCCTGAATGGATGTTATGTACTCATTGCCGTTCTCTCATACCTGTTTCCTCGGGTCTTCTGGATTTTAAAAGTGATGCCGTAAGAGTTGATAAGAATAGATACGTTCATAAGAACTGTAATGCAAAAAAACCGCCCCAAGTAGTGCCTGTAAGATTTCTGGTGGCATGTAAAAAAGGCCATTTAGATGATTTCCCCTGGGTGGAATTTGTTCATACCAGGCATCATGACTGTCAGGGCAGATTAAAATTTAAAGAAAGGGGTACAGATGCAGGAGGTATTGACCTCTATGTAGAGTGCGAAGAATGCGGAGATATTCGGAATATGGTAGAAGTTTTTAGTAAAGATAAATCCAATACAGTACTCGGCAAATGTAAAGGAAAACATCCCCATCTGAAAATAGAAGAAAATTGTGATGAACCACTCACGTCTCTTGTCCTTGGAGCTTCCAATAGCTGGTTTCCCTTATTACTTTCCGTATTATCAGTCCCCACATCAGATGACGAACTTGTTGAAATGATCAATAAATACTGGCAAAACTACTTTTATGATGTAGACAGACCTGAAGTT
>JAKJGF010000236.1 GCA_022704525.1 Bacillota bacterium
TTGTTCTGTCAGTAATATAGACATGATTACCTGTATTATCATAGGCTATACCTGTTGGGAAGTTGAATGCATCATAGAGTAATCTCCATGCATTGGAATAAGCATAGGTTCCTTGTGCATCAGAAGAACTTCTTGCAAACTGTGTTACTCTGTGATAATCATCACCTATATAAAGAGTTCCATCCTGATTTTTGGCAATAGCCAGACTCATAATTCCGCCGCCTCTGTCTGAGCTGTCAGAATAGTCATAGACGCCGTTTAGAGAACCGGGCCATCCTGTAATGAAACCTGTAAGAACGGTTGTAAAGGTATTAGCTCCTCCAACACCATTATATTGTCTTACTATACCATTACCGCTATTCAGGCAGGCTATATAGAAGTCGGAAGCAGTTGTTGTACTTGTGGCCCATCTGAGGTCACACCCTGTTATGTCATTTCTACCAGAGTCAAGAGAAGTAACATTTGGTATTACACCATCTGTAACTCTGACTCTCTGAATTATGCTATGACCCCATGTAGCAAACCATACAGTGGCACCTGTTGTGTCAGTACCTTCTGTATTTCCTGATACTGCTACATCAACAGGAATGTAACTAGGCTGTACACCGAATTCTCCATTATGAGGATCTATTATGGCACCAGTTGTGCCAAGAAAATAGGGTAATATTAATCCAGGATTACCTATGAGTGCCTGAATGCTTGGATGAGCCATAGTTCTATAGGGCCATCCGGAAGGTCCTCCGTTTATCCATGCATCGTACCAGGCATAATCGGCACCACTGGGCTGATCATAGAGTTTAAGACCAATCTTGTGAACCATTGGTTCATACATGGGAGCAAGATTGCAAACATGGGCGTCGCAGACGAAGAGATATTTGCTATCAGGACTTACTGCAAGACCCTGAGGGAAGTGACCGTCAAAATAAAGACCTCCTTCTCTACCCGAACCTGGATTGGGCCCTAGAGTTCCATGACCTGCAGTATTGTTATATTCAGTAGGAGGAATTATAATATCCTGAGGAGAGCCTCCGCTCTGGGCATTAAACCTCATTATTCTGTCTTCTATTATATTGGTATAATTGGCAGGTGATTTAGAATCATCACCAGTATCCATCTGGTTGTCACCTATATAGAGATAACGTCCGTCAGGATCTACAGCAATACCTACAATCTGATCTATAGAAGTGGTATTGAATGTTATAGCGGCATGGACACCGTTTCTATCATACTTCTCTATACGGTTTGTATATCTGGTGGCACTGCCATCCAGATTGAAAAGATCTTCACCCGGTATATAGAGAAGAGAATCATTGAGATAATTTTGACCTACAACAGGGTCAAGTAAAGGAATCTGGGGATTATATATGGCTACATAGAAATTACCATTTTTGTCAACATCAATAAAGAGATGACCGTCTACTGCATTATGTGGTTGATCTGCAGTAAGACCCCAGCGAGACCATTCAGCATAGACCTGACCGCTTGGAATTGTAACAGAAACATTTCCTTCATCCAGGGCGGGATCAAGTACTACATCATTATAAAGTTTAATAGTAATTGGGCCGGAAAGATCGGCATCTGTAAAAGTTGGAGATTCAAGAGCGCCAGGAGCAAGTGTTAAAGTGAATGTTCTTGCATTAGTGGTGAACTGTACTATATGCTGAACTGTATCGGCATTACCCCAGTAAACAACGTCGCCAGGGGAAATTGGAACATTCTTTGGCACAAAGGTGCTATTCATAATGGTAACACCGAGAATAGCAGTTAAATTGTTTGATCCAGAATTAACCTGGAAATCCTTTGTAAGTCTGGAAGAAATAATATTTCCTCCTGCATCGAGACCTTCACAATGAACATTTACTTTTCCAAGGGGCACGCCGGAAATTGTACCGTTTGCCGAAGGCCTTGCAATTTCTGTAGTAAGAGAAGGACTGTAGGGAGTTCCCGGTAAGGTTCCACCGGTCTGGTAAACTGTAACCCTGATTTTGGTTACATTGGGATGAATTAATAAAGCGCTTAAGTCACTGGCATTGAGGTCTGGCCAGTCCACTGATATGTCTATGCTACCAGTGCCGTCGCCAGGATTGGGATTTGGATTTATAGTTGAAACCCCGTCTCCTCCACCGCAGCCAATGAGGTATAGCATCATAAATACACTGATGATTGTTAAAGTAATAAGACTTTTCTTAGACAAAATACATACCTCCTTGTTTTTATTGTACTGTTACATTAATAGTCCCACCGGTTGGGGTAGGTGTTACAGATGGTGTGTTAGTCGGTGAAGGTGTGTTGGTAGCAGTAGCAAATGGAGTTGTTATTACTACTTCATCATCACCGCAGCCGACCAGTGTTACTGATGAAAATGAGATCAACAATGATGCTAATAACAGACATGCACAGATTGTGATAAAACATTTTTTCATTAACTTAATCATCCTTTCTTTGTTTTTAAAGAAAAAAGTTGGATTATTGCCTTTTTCTAAAAATTTTAACCGTCTTTTAATTGAATTCATTAAACCGTTGGAGAGCGGTTCATAGGAATCAGAAATAATTTTTTGTTTCTCCTTTTCACTGTCATATATACCTCCTTTTAATCTTTATTTTTATATTACAGGCAGATTTCCCGAGTATTAAATTTATACTCTACCCACAGGGAGAATAATACAGAACATATTCTAACTCTCTACTGAAAATCCTTCTATATATTCATTAAAATTTATTACACAGACCTGTAATAAAATTTTACTATTCTACAAAAAACTTCTAAAATCCTTCTCCTTAAAAACTTTTTAACTATTAAAATTTTTATTTTTTAAAAAAAATTTGCCTTAGAACTTCTTCCTTTAATATTAAAGGGAAAAAGCAGGCATCTTCACTTTATGTAATTTAATATTATTATTTCTGCAAAGAATCATTCTACAGAACTCAAAGAAATCCTTCAGATTAAAAAATTTTTAAAGAATTTTTGATGTTGAGACCTTTAGAGGAAAATGATATAATAGTGAGAAGTGAGAGGTGAGAGGTGAGATGTGAAAGGAGTTTATTAAATTATGTTAAGTGATCTCGAAATAGCTCAGAAAGCAAAAGTAAAACCTGTAAAGGAAATAGGAGAAGAACTTGGAATTCTGGAGGAGGAACTGGAACTTTATGGAAAATATACAGGAAAAATTTCACTGGATATACTTGAAAGGTTAAAGGACAGACCCCCGGGAAAGTTAATAGCAGTTACTGCCATTACTCCCACACCTCTTGGAGAAGGTAAAACTGTTACTGCCATAGGTCTTGGCCAGGGTCTTTTCAGAATTGGGAAAAAAGTCTGTAATACGAGCCGCCAACCTTCTAAAGGTCCAACCTTTGGTATAAAAGGAGGTGCCTGTGGAGGGGGATATTCTCAACTTCTTCCTATGGAACAGATAAATCTCCATTTTACAGGTGATACCCATGCAGTGGAAACAGCTCATAATCTCCTTGCTGCCATGACAGATACAAGTATACTCCTGGGAAATAAGTTTAATATAGACCCTTCTAATGTTCTTATAAGAAGATGTGTTGATTTAAATGACAGGGCCCTTAGAAGAATTATCATAGGACTTGGAGGAAAAGAAAACGGAGTTCTCAGGGAAACAGGATATGATATAACAGTAGCAACAGAGACTATGGCCATACTTGCCCTTACTACAGGCCTTTTTGATTTAAGAAAAAGATTTGCCCGTATGGTTGTGGGTTTTACTTTTGACGGCCGTCCTGTAACTGCAGAAGACCTCAGAGCTGCAGGTGCCATGACAGTTCTTATGAAAGAAGCTATAAAGCCCAATCTTGTGCAGACTATAGAAAATACACCTGCAATAATTCACGGGGGACCCTTTGCAAATGTAGCTCATGGAAATAATTCTGCCCTTGCTGATATGGTGGCACTGAAATTAGCCGATTATGTGGTGACAGAATGCGGGTTTGGTTCAGACTGTGGTTTTGAAAAATTGATAAATGTAAAATGCCGTCTCTCAGGTTTAAAGGTAAATGCAGTAGTAGTGGTGGCTTCTATAAGAGCCCTTAAGATGCATGGAGGAGCTTATAAGGTAAAACCCGGTGTTCCTCTTCCTGAGGAACTGGTAGAAAAGGTAAATATGCCTGCTCTTGAGGAAGGTTGCACTAATCTTCTGAAACATATAGAAATTGTAAAAAAACATGGTCTTCCTGTAGTAGTTTCTGTAAATAGATTTACCTCTGATACAGAAGAAGAAGTGGAAATGGTTAAGAGGAAAGCACTGGAAGGGGGGGCAGATTTCGCTGTTCAGTCACAATGCTGGATAAAAGGCAGTGCCGGTGCTATAGAACTTGCAGAAGCTGTTGTAAAAGCCTGTGAGTTACCGAATAATTTTCATTTTCTTTATGATCTGGATATTTCTATAGAAGAAAAGATTGAAACAATAGCAAAAGAAATCTATGGAGCAGAGGGAGTGAATTTTCTTCCTGAAGCCAGAAAAAAATTGAAACTTTATAAAAAACTTGGCTATGATAAAATGCCTGTTAATATGGCTAAAACCCATCTTTCCCTGTCTCATGATCCAAATCTTAAAGGTGTTCCCCGTAATTTTATCATTCCTGTAGAGGATATTAGATCTTCAGTTGGAGCAGGCTTTCTTTACCCTATACTGGGTAAAATGATGACAATGCCTGGCCTTTCTTCTGAACCTGCAGCAGTTCATGTAGATATTGATAAAGAGGGAAATACTGTGGGGTTGTTTTAAAGAAGGTGTCTTCATTGACTAAAAATATTGAAAAAGAAATTTTCAGGCAGTATATTATTACTAATAATCTCAAGTTTTCTCGACAGAGAGAAGAAATAATAGAAGTTTTTTTCTCTATAGATAAACATTTGAGTGTCGATGATATTTATCGGATTTTGAAAAAAAAGCGTATAAGTGTTGGCTATACTACTGTCTATAGAACTATGAGGTTACTATGTGAATGTAATCTGGCTCAGGAGAGGATGTTCGGTGACGGGCAGACCAGATATGAACATGTTTATGGCCATCATCACCATGACCATCTTATATGTATAAAGTGCAGAAAAATTCAGGAATTTCATAATCCCCGGATTGAACGCCTCCAGGAGATTGTTGCAGGAGATAATAATTTTAGAGCTCTTTATCATAAGCTGGAGATATATGGAATATGTGAAAAATGTGAAAGTGAAAGGAGAAGTAAAGAGTGAGAGGTGAAAAGTGAAAAGTGAAAAGCAGTGAGCAGTGAAAAAAGTGTACATGTACTTAAGTAATATTACACTATCGTCTCACGTCTCCTGTCTCACGTCTCACCATTAATATGAGTATATCAGCTAAACGTCAGCTTGATCTGTGTCGTTTTGAACGTAAAATTGATTATCGTTTTCAGAATAGACTTCTTATACACAATGCCCTTATACATAAATCTTATGCAGATGAGAAAGGGTGGAATCATGTCAGTTGTAATGAACGTCTTGAATTACTTGGAGATGCCGTTTTAGACCTTGTAGTAGTAGAATATCTTTATAAGAAATATCCAAATCATACAGAAGGACAGATTACAAAATTAAAGGGGTTTCTTGTCTGTGGCGATACCCTTTTTCGTCTTTCTGAAAGATTAGAGATGAAGGAATTTCTTCTGGTAGGCAGAGAATTGCAGAGTTCTGAGAATGCAAGAAAGCTTAAAACAGTACTTGCTGATGCTTTTGAAGCAATAATAGGTTCTATTTATCTTGATGGCACATGGGATAAGGCGAAAAAATTTATAGAAAAAAATGTTCTGGAAGAATTAACAGAGCTTACTACAGGGAAATATTATAACTATAAGTCTGCCCTTCAGGAGATAGCTCAGAAAGAATTTAAATCTGTACCGGAATATGCAGTTCTTAAAGAGGAAGGGCCGGAACACTGTAAATATTTTAATGTTTCTGTTTCTGTAAATGGAAAAGAAATGGGAAGGGGCAAAGGGGATAATAAAAAAGAAGCAGAACAGGGAGCGGCCAGAGAGGCTTTAAAGAAGATACGTGAACAGGTTTTCTGGAAAACAATGAAATATTCTGTTACCTCCTGGTTTCAATGGAATAAGAAAGGGAGGAAGAGGAAGTGAAAAGGTTTTATGGTGCAGTGACGCAAGGCTTTGCGCCACTACTCACGCTTCTCTTCTGCTATCTTTTTTAAAAACAGATTCACACTGAAATCATCAGGTAATTTATGTTTCTTTTTTGGTCTTAAAAGTTTTCTTCTACCTTCTGTTTCCAGATACTCTTCCAGTATTTCCAGTGGAGGGCAGACTTCACAGTTTAAAAAACCATAAGCCTGTGTCTTTACTACTATAGCTCTACTGTTCCACTCCTCATCAAAGTATTTGGGTGTATCCCTGCTTACCCGGGAAAGAGCATCCTGATAGGCCTGGCAGTGAATGCATTTTTTTATATTACCATATTGTTTTATGAGATCAAAAAAATCACTAAAAATCATAAATGGTGAGAGGTGAGAGGTGAGACGTGAGACGTGAGGCGTGACCATAGCGAACACAGGGTTCGCCCATGCACCATAAAACCCGCTATTTCTCATTTTTCACTCTTCACTTCTTTTCATCTTTCACTTTTCACTGAGTAATTCCCCGGGAAAACCTTTCTGAGATAGCATTATTTCATCCAATTTTTCTTCAACCTCAGAATTTATCGGTTTTCCCCTGTATGTTTTTAATAATTCCGGAATTCTGTCTTTTGCTCTTTTCCTGCAGCTCTTTTCTCCATCTACTGCCCATTCCCTTCTATGAGAACGATCTATAATAGAAGAAGGAATAAACTGTTCTTTATTAAACCATTTTAATGTATGGCGATGACTCAGAAATTTGCCTTCATGACCTACTTCTTTTATTATATCAAAAGCAAGGGCTTCATCAGATGTATCAATACCACGAGAAAGTCTTTTTGCCATTCCGCAGATTTCATTATCCAGTAATAGCTTTTCAAGACTCTGACAGCTTTCAAAGTCTAACATGCCGGGGCCGGAAATGACATTTATACCGGCAAGGGTACCTAAAATTATACCTGC
>JAKJGF010000237.1 GCA_022704525.1 Bacillota bacterium
CTTTTTGCACTTTTTATATTTTTATTTGCCAGATCTCTTCGTTTTGGATCAGTTCTTCCTCTTGAAAAGTCAACTTTTAATCGTTCTGCTTCCGAGTTTGTTATATCTATGGCAAATTTGTTTCAGAGGGCAGGAGCCAGAAGAGAGATTATAGCCCAATTATATGAAGGTTTTAAAAGGGATTTTATAAGAAGATTGGGAATTAAAGGCCATGAAGATTATAATGAGATTGCCCGGAGGGTTTCTGAAAGAACAGGCCTTGAGAGTGAGCATCTTGTAAAGTTAATGGAAATAGTTCATCTAAAGTCTGGAAACATAACAGAGAAAGAACTGTTTATCTGGTATAAAGATATGAGGAGATATAGAAAGGAGCTTGAATAAATTGTCATCTCTTGTAAAAGATACCTTTGATTCTATGAGTAGAGAAATAGCAAAAATAATAGTAGGCCAGGAAGAGGTTATTGAATTTTTATATGTGGCCCTTCTTACTGAAGGCCATATTTTATTCGAAGGAGTTCCTGGAGTTGCAAAAACCCTTATAATGAAGGTTCTATCTGTTGTAATAAAGAGTGATTTTAAAAGGATACAATTTACACCTGATCTTATGCCCAGTGATATTGTAGGAACAAATGTTTTCAATCCGGCAAAAAGTGAATTTTATCTTAAAAAGGGGCCTATATTTACAAATCTTTTGCTGGCAGATGAGATAAACAGGACTCCTCCCAAGACTCAGTCGGCATTACTTGAAGCTATGGAAGAACGACAGATTACAATAGAAGGAGAAACCTTGTCTTTACCTTCTCTTTTTATGGTACTGGCCACTCAGAATCCTATAGAATATGAAGGAACCTACCCTTTACCCGAAGCTCAGTTAGATCGTTTTATTCTGAAGGTTAATATTAATTACCCAGGTGAAAAAGAAGAAAATCTGATTTTACAGAACCACCACAGAGGATTCAATCCTCACAACCTTGACAAATTGAATCTTCAGTCTGTAACTGATATTAAAGGAATTCTGGACTGTAGAGCAAAGGTTCAGGAAGTGAAAGTAGAGGAAAAGATCTTTGATTATATAATAAAAATCACCCGACGCACCAGGGAAACAGTAAATCTTATACTGGGGGCAAGCCCCAGGGCTTCTGTTATGTTACTTTTAGCATCGAAAGCACTGGCTTCACTTCGGGGAAGAGATTTTGTAGTTCCCGATGATGTAAAATATCTTGCTTATCCGGTCTTAAGGCACAGGCTTGTATTACGTTCTGAAGCAGAAATAGAAGGCCTTTCTTCTGATGATATTATTTCCAATATACTTCAGGGGATTGAAGTTCCACGGTAGTTTTTTTATTATCTATTTTATCAGTTACATCAATGAAGTTGAAAATATCTTTTGTAGTTGAGTAATAATTTTTATCCTTTAGAAGTTTATATTGACAGTTAAAATATGTATTAAAGATTACTCTGAAGCTATTTACCGGTGTTATAGTATCATATAGGTGCTTATAATTATTATTCGGGAAATAATAAGCATTTAAGATGCTAAATCTTTCTTTAAGATTTGCATTTTCCAGACTTGTTTCATCAAAAAAAGCACCTGAACCGTGATCGGCTTGAATTATAATAATAGGTAGTGTATTTGATCTGGTTAATATATCATCTATTGTTTTAATAATTTTTTTACTGGTAAATTTGCTCTGGTTTCTATATTTCTCTATGTATTCTTCCTGTGTTTCATGAGCCTCATCTCTGTATAATGTTGCATCAAAAAAATTTATTTTAACATTATTGACTTTTTCACCGTTTTCTCCAAATACAAAAGGAGGGTGAGGACATAATATATGGGCAAATACAATAAAAGGAGATTTCATATCCGTTGTATCTGGAATATTATCAAAACAATATAAAACTCTATGTCTGTGGAGATTTTCAAGGGAGAATAAATGTTTACCTATTATTTCTTCTAGAGGTGTATATGAAATAAGAGACCATTGAAATTCATTTATGGGCATCATAGGACATAGTATAATATCGCTATTTATTCTTTCCACAGATGTATTTCCTGTGTAAAAAATTATGGTTTTATATCCGAGAGTTTTTAAAAATCTGAATACCCTATTATTTTCGCGATGATAGTTTATAATATTGGTTTTGTAAAATTGGTTATCTGTATTACTTATTATATCATCTAGATACATGAAATTTAATGAAGATGGAAGAGATAAATTAGTATAACAATAATTTGATCTGCTTTTACTGGCTATGTAAAATTTTTTTTCTTTCAGATAATTAATTAATTCACTATTATCATATTTATATATTTCCTTATGTATATCTGACCTGGCATATCCATCCAGAATTATATAGTAAATATTTGGTAAATTAGAAGATGTTTTTTGATTACCTGAAGGATTTTTTATGGTATTAGTATTTTGGAATATACGCTCATGAGATCCAAGATTGTAAGCACTTATATTAGACCAGTAATTCAGAATATTAATCATAGATAAGCAAATTAATGTAATGATTATAATATTTAAAATATAATTCAAATTTAATAATTTTTTTTTCGTTTTTATCAATAAATAAGTTATACTCGTAAAAATAATAATCCAGAGAATTAATATATATTTTGTATCTATAGATTTAAATCCCAGATGATATATAAATTGATAGACGTGATGGAAAGAAAAAAACAATATTAAAAAAAGTGAGAGAATTATTGCTGTTTTATTATGATCTTTAATCAGGTAATTTAATAAGAGGCTTGCAAGAAATGTAAATATAATAAGAGTAATTACCGGTATTAAAATGTCATTTAACTTTACGATCTGTATATTTTTTGAAAAAAGAAAAACGACAGGGTAGATAGCATATAGAAAAGGATTGATGCTTAAATATTTTTTTATGATGATATTTACTCCTCACTATTCACTTCTCACTTTATAATTATATCATATTTTACTATATTTTGGATATTTTATATTCAGATTTTTTGAGGTGGAAAGGACAAAGAACTGGAATATAGAATTATAAATTTCAGGAGGCTTTTTAAGTGAAAATAAATTTTATACCTACCAGGAGACTTGTTTTTATACTTTTACTTGGTACCATCCCCTTATTTTTGGGGGGGCCATGGATAAAACCTTTTATGATATTTCTGGTATATAATTTAATTTTTCTCACCCTTGCTGTGGTGGATTATTTTTTTATTTCTAACTTTATTATAAGGGTTAAACGTATAGTAAAAGATACTTTTTCTCTGGGAATAAAAAATTCTGTAAAAATATCCTTGTCAAATAAGAATTCTTTTTCTCTCTTTCTTCAGCTGAAAGATGATTATCCTTTTCAATTTAAAGCTGATAGAGATAACCTTTTTCGTCTTTATCTTTCTCCTGACTCCACAGAAGAGATAGAGTATTTTTTAACCCCCTATGAAAGAGGAAAATATAATTTTGGAAAGATGCATATAAGATGCTATAGTTTTTTAGGACTTACAGGAAGACGTATTGTTGTAGAACAAAGGCAGAAAGTGAGGGTTTATCCAAACCTGGATAATGTTACCAGATATCAGTTGATGGCCATAAAAGGGCATCTTCAGAGGACAGGTATAAAACCTGCAAAGATTTTAGGCCGTGGCATGGAATTCGAAAGTCTCCGGGACTATTTACCTGATGATGAATACAGTGATATTAACTGGAAAGCTTCTGCTCGACGGGGGAGACTTATTGTTAATCAATATGATGAAGAAAAAAGTCAGAATATTTTGATTTTGATAGATGCAGGACGTATGATGACAAGCTGTGTGGGAGGAATATCAAAACTGGATTATGCTGTAAATACAGCTCTTATCCTCAGTTATGTATGTTCATTGAGAGGTGATAAGATTGGTCTTCTGGCATTTGCAGGAGATATAAAATCCTATCTTCCTCCTTCAAAAGGGAAAAAACATATTCAGTTGATCCTGGAAACCCTTTATGATTTAACACCTGAACTGGTGGAACCGAATTATTCACTGGCTTTAAAGTTTCTGGGAACCAAATCCAGAAAGAGAAGTCTTGTTTTTCTATTTTCTGATATTATGGATCAATACAGCTCAGAGGAGCTTATTAAATATTTTCCAACTCTTTTTCCCCATCATATTCCTTTCTGTGTGGCAATAACAGACCCCGTTATCAGAGAAATGGCCACGAAAGATTGTACGGCTTCCAGAGAAATTTATGAACAGGCCATGGCAGAACAGGTTTTATGGGAAAGAAAAAAAGCTCTGAGTATAATGGGGAAAAAAGGTGTATATACTATGGAAGCTCTTCCGGAAGAACTTTCAGTAAAGGTAATAAATGAATATTTAAAGATCAAGGTAAAAGCAAAATTGTAGGGAGGCACGTGAGACGTGAGACGGGAGACGGGAGGACCTGTAGGGGCAAACCCCTGTGTTCATCCCTCTCTCGAATCATCTCCCCCTTACTCATCACTTATTACGCATCACGCATCACGCATTACCCATCATCCATTACGAAAGCTTTTGCGTTTTTCCGGTGAATAGAACTTTTTTCTTTTTTTTAAACCATTGTCGCGGCATAAAATATAATAACATACTCACTGCAGTAAATATAGCAAAAATCAATTTAAAATAAGGAGATATTTTTAGAGGTGTTATGAATCCTTCAATTATACCGGCTATGATAAACAAGGGTATTACGCCCAGAATTAATTTTATGGCTTTATTTCCATTTATTTTTAAAGCATCTACTCTTTTAAGCTCTTTTGGATATAATATGGAATCAGCAAGTATTAAACCTGCTCCACTACTTATAAATATGGCAAGGAGTTCTATTATTCCATGGGGAAGTAGGAGGGCCCAGAATTGGAGATCATAGTGATAGTTATTGAATATGGCTGCCAGACTTCCTAACATAAAACCATTAAAGATTAATACATATAATGTACCTATGCCCAGAGTTATACCGAAAGCAAAGGCCTTGAATGCTACAGAAATATTATTTGTCATTATCTGACTCGATAAGATTGGACCTATGGAAGGAGGGAAATCTCCACCTATCTGGTTTTTTTTAAGCCCCTCTTCTATGGGAAGTACTATTGTTTCAGGCAGAAACATTGTAGCAGTGGAATTATCTATTTTTACAATAGCACAGGCAAAAATACTGGAAAGAACAAATATTATAGTTGCCAAAAGGATATAAGAGATAGAGTGTCGAAATAAATCCGGAAAAGTAATACAGTAGAATCTGAGAATGCTTTTACTGTTAAAAGGTTCAGGCAAATAAATTTGGCTGTGTGAGCGAGCTACAAGCTGATTTAGATAGTTAGTTATCTGTTTATTTTTGAATTTGGATTTTGTATAAGATAGATCAGAACTTGCCTGTCGGTAAAGTCTTCCTAATTCTAGCAAGTTATCACGATTAAATTTTTTCAGTCCTCTTTGTTCTGCTAATTTTACCAGAACTGACAGACGGTTCCAGGAGGATTTTTTTTGTTCTATAAATTGATCCAGTTTCATTTATAATTAACCCCTAATATATTAAGGAGATAGATTTTTTTGAAAGAAGATAGATTAAGTGTACTGACTCCTGAAGCAGTTGAATTTGATTTTGAGCTTGCTGACCTTGGTTCTCGTTTTATAGCTATCTTTCTTGATACCATAATTCAAATTGTTATTTTACTCCCTGTAATAGGTCTGATTTATCTTATACAGTTTTTGGGAATAGACACTAAAATTAATCCTGATCCATTTTCTTCCTGGATAATCGGTTTATTATTTCTATTTCTATTTATAATGGGTTTCTCGGGATACTACATAATATTTGAATTAATATGGAATGGAAGAACACCCGGGAAACGAATAGTCCGTATAAAAGTTATAAAAGATGGAGGATATCCTCTGGATATTACTTCTTCTTTTATACGTAATTTAATCAGACTGGTAGATTTTCTGCCATTTTACTATTTTTTAGGAATTATTTCAATACTAATTTCTAAAAATAAAAAAAGACTGGGCGATATTGTTGCAGGAAGTGTAGTTATAAAGGAATATCCTGATATACCTCCTCCCATATTAGGTAAAGAAGAACATTATGAGCATGGTGAGAGTCTTCATTTATTTGATTTGGAAAAGATATCCTCTCCGGAATATATTCTTATAAGAGAATTTCTCCTCAGACGTGATGAGATGGAATTATTTTCTCAGAGGAATCTGGCTATTAAAATAGCTATACCATTGATGGAAAAACTTGCTATAGATAAAATTTACTTTGAAGGAAGAGAGATTGAATTTTTAGAGGAATTAGCCAGACAATTGAGAAGTAATGAGAAGTTTCTGTAGAAGAGGTAAAAGAACCTGAGTCTATCTACAGTGATGCTTTGAAAAAAAGATCTTATTATGACAGTAAAGATAAAGAAATAAGTAGTACACCTGTCCCTGTCCGGGCTCTGGAGCAAAAGATATGCCGTCAAAGGAAAAAGTTATAACTTAAATAAATACAAAACTGTATATTCTGTAATAACAGATTTCATTGTAACAGGATCATAGATTTTGCGTAAGAGCCCGGACAGGGACAGGCTTGTGAGATGGATACTTTTTTACCTGTTGCGGTACTTAGATTATTATCTCTGGAATCTGAGGAAAAGCCCTCTGCTAATAAGCTTTTTATTATTTTAAATATTATTATAGTGATTTTAGTAACAGGTGGTTTATATTTTGTTCTGAGAAGAAATTTAATAGCAGAATGGCATTTTACCTCTCCCATCTCACTATTTCAATTATTTTTGCAGGATTTTTGAATAAAAATTAGAAATATTATAAACAAATTAGAGGTTATTTTTTCTTTTCTTATTATAGAAAGGCATGTAAATTTTGAAACATTCTGAAGATCTACCAGATCAATTATTGTTAGATTTATTTACCTGATTTGTATTGGCCATAATCTCATCCATTTTAGTTGAGGCATCACTGGCAGTAGAAGAAGCTCTCTGAGCCTCTACAATAGCAAAGCCTATTCTGCTTATAACCTCTGTAGACTGCT
>JAKJGF010000238.1 GCA_022704525.1 Bacillota bacterium
GAAGGAGTCTTTAAAGAAAAAATAGTCCCTCTTATTGTTACTCATATGACATCATCCCCGGATGTTAAAGAATATGCGCTGAACAAAGGTATTAAAGTTTATTATTCTTATGAATTTAATAAACAAAAATATCAACAGTTGTAGCATAACTGAATATAGAAAAGACTCACGTAGACCTATATATCTAATAAGGCAGAGAATCATTCCATATCACTAATATCAAAGGACTATCAAATTTATTTGAGGCTACTCCAAAAACATAAATGATTATAAGTAGTTACCTGTCAAATCTTTCTTTAAATACGACATCTTTTTGTCCTGCAGAGAATTTCATTTTTCCGTAACCTCAGGGCTGCCAAAAATTCCTATTCCCTTGACATATCATTCATTATCAAATAAAATAAATTATTATTAGCTTTCAGTCCCTTAATCTGACTGCTGATAGCTTTAAACATAAAATATTATTTTTACTGAAGCTAATAATTTAATAATAATTAAAATTCCTATGTATTTAAATTATAATTGGAGTTATCTAACACCCAACACATTTAACCATTAAAAGGAGGAGGATATCTGATGAGACGATTATATATACTGTCTATCCTGCTAATAATGATAATGACTCTGTTTCTCTCCTGCAGAGATAAATCTGAAAATTCTTCACCATCAAAAACACCAACACTTTTCGAGGACAGATCGGAGGAATATTTAAAAGATGGAAAACTCAGGGAGAAAATTGAGGTTATCAGCTCCCGGGGCGGTGCAGACGGAGTTACCGGCACTTATTACATTATAGAGCCTGACGGTTCCTGGATTAGCGGTTCCCTTCTACCTCCAATAGGAGAAAAGGGAGATCCAGAGTACAGAGGCAAATTGACTGAAGAGCAAATTACCCATCTGGCAAAGTACCTTGCTTTCTATAACCTTGACACATTGCCAGACATCGGAAAGACAGAAGTCAATCCCAAGGAGATAAAAATCTCTTTCGGTAAAAAAGTATCAAGACTGATTTCAGGCAAATTGTCAGAAAAAGACAGGAAAATTTATGACCGTTACGACGGTATACTTGAAACAGTCCAGTCTATCTGCAATAATAATTAATCTTCCTAATATTCTTCCGGCTCCTCCCGGGCTTCTTTCGTAAAAGAAAGGAAGAAGATAATTGCTGCAAGAACAAGATAAGCTGCAGTAAACTGATAGGGTATCTGTTTTACAAGACCTTCCAATGTCCAGGGAAGATACATATTACCATCGGGAGATGCAGAATGAATAATACCAAAAAAGGTCATACCTGCGGCTATAAGAATAAAAATACAGGACTTACGCAATTCTCTGTCTATAAGTAAAGAAACAAAGGCTCCCCAGAGCATAGCAGTAAGGATAAATCCATTCCCCAGGGCAACTGTTACCAGTATCTCAGGCAATTCCTTTCCTGTACCCATATTAAGAAGATCTTTAAAATTATCTAAAGGAACAATATCAGGAGTAGAATATTTAATGGCAAGAAGCCTTGCTACAGTAGGAAAATATGCAAAAGCAACTGCAGGGGCATGGGATTGAGGACAGGCAACAAAAGCCTGTGCCATTATTTCAAGAGCAACAAAGATTAATATGGGAGCAAGAACTGCTCTTGGTATTAATTCCACAATAAATGAAACATATCCAAATATCCCACCAAGGCCAATAAACAGGCCTGTAATTATAGTATAACCTACTCTGCTACCCATAGCTTTATAGGCAGGTTGACCTATATAGGGGGTAGACTGGGCAACACCGCCACATATACCGGCTAACAGAGTAGCTACAGCTTCTGTAAGCAAAATATCTCTTGTATTAAAATCATCACCTGCCACACGGGCGCTTTCAGTTACATTTATTCCTCCTACAACTGTAAGAATAGCAAAAGGTAAGGCAATGGGAAGGTATTTCAGAGCTTCCATAAAACCTTTAATAAAATCTATTGTAGGTGTGGGAAAGCCAAGATGAAGTTCAAGAACAGGCGGTTTATAGACACATCCTGTAAGACCTGAAGGGGCAAGAATATAATAAAAAATAGTTCCTACAAATACGGCAGTAAATACACTTGGTATATTAAAAGGTAATTTTATACGGGCTATGAGTGTATAGAGAATTAGTCCCATAGATATCATTCCCACTACAGGAAGACCGAATATATCAACTAAAGGAACAAATCCGATAAGGGCAAGACCAATTCCGGCAAGAGAACCTAAAAGTCCGGCCTGAGGCACTGCCTGTTGAACATATTTTCCTATAAAAGAAAAGATGAGTTTAAATATTCCTACGAGTACCATAGTAGCCATTCCCACATACCAGGTCATAAGAGCTGCACTTTCAACATCCATCCCTTTAGCCTTCATGGAAAGAAAACAGGGGCCCAGAACAGTAAGAGCAATACCAATTGTAGATGGTGTATCAAGCCCTAAAGGCATAGCTGTAACATTATTATTACCTGTTTTTTTTGCAAGTCTGTATGCCATCCAGCTGTAAAGCAGATCACCGAATAAAACTCCGAAGGCAGTACCGGGAAACATCTTTTTATAAACAATATCGGCAGGATAACCGAAACCAAAAATCAAAATTCCTGCCAGAAAAGATAAAACAGTCATATTATCAAACATAAGACCGAAAAATCCGTTTATGTCTCCCAGAACAAAAAGTTTATAAGTATTACTATTTTTTTTCAATTTATCACTTCATCCTTTCTTTTAATTGGTGACACGTGAGACATAAATGAAATACTACTGCAGTAATTTAATGTCCACTTTTCACTTTTCCCTTTTTCCTTCTCACCTCTCACTCGGATCATAAGGGACACCACTTGACGCAGGTGGTCTGGATCTCCCTACTACTCCAGCTATAGCTACAATAGTAAGGACATATGGTATCATAAGCATAAATTCTGAAGGTATAGGAACTCTGCCCTGAAGTGTGCTCTGCAGATTATCACAGAATCCAAAAAACAGACAGGCCCCCAGAGTTCCCAGAGGGGTCCATTTACCAAAAATTAAAGCTGCCAGGGCAATAAACCCACGGTTTGCCGTCATGCCCTTTGAAAAAAGACCGCTCTCTCCTATGGAAAGATAGGCACCGCCTATAGCTGCAAAGATTCCGCTCATTATAACACAGAGATAACGGGTAAGATAAACATTTATACCTACTGTATCGGCCGCCTTCGGATGTTCTCCCACAGCTCGAACACGAAGTCCATAAGATGTCTTATAAAGAAAAATATGTGTCAGTCCCACCAGAAGAAAAGCCATATATATAAGGAAATATTTACTTAGAAAAAAGTCCTGTCTCTCAAAAGTAAAAGCAAGTGGAGGTGTAGCACCTGGTTTACCAAAAACTATTGGTATAAGATATTCTGTAGCGCCTGCAGCAAATATATTAATTGCAGTTCCTCCCACTATCTGATTGACCTTAAATGTTATACTCAACACTCCATGGAGTAATCCCATAAAGGTTCCTGCAATTATTGCACCTGCAAGACCAAACCAGAGATTTCCCGTAAAATGGGTGCATACTACAGCTGAAAAAGCTCCTGCAAGCATTATGCCTTCCAGACAGATATTTACCACACCTGATCTCTCAGAATAAAGGCCTCCTATACCGGCGTAAATAAGTGGTATTGCCTTGGTAATAGTAACAGTAAGCAAAGACCAGGTAAAAATATCCAGTATATTCAATTTCTTTTACTCCTTTTTCTTTTTAGGTAAAAAATATCGCACCAGCATATCTGCTGCCACAAACATTATAACCAGTCCCTGAATAATACTGGCAATCTGTTTTGGAGTTTTAGCTATAACCTGCATCTTGGTAGCACCATTACTTAAAGAACCAAAAAGCAGAGCAGAAAGTAAAACTCCTATGGGATGGTTTCTTGCAAGTAAAGCCACGGCAATACCCTGAAAACCATAGTCAGAAGATATATCAGGCATAAAATATCTAAAAACCCCAAGAACCTCACAACAACCGGCAAGTCCTGCAAGAGCACCACTTATAAACATTGCCAGAACCACATTTTTAGCTACATTTATACCTCCATATTCAGCAGCAAGAGGATTAAACCCCACTGCTCTCACTTCATAACCAGCAGTTGTACGATTAAGAAGATAATAAATGATACCTGTTACAATAAGAGCAATAAATATAGAGATATTTAATCTACCAATTATACGAAGAAGTTCTGCCGATTCAAGAATATGAGGAGTTTTTGGTGAAACACCTGAAGGTTCCCTCAAAGGACCATTTACAAGAAATTCGGTAAATTTAAGAGCTATAAAGTTAAGCATAATAGTCGTTATTACTTCATGCGCTCCAAATCTTGCCTTCAAATATCCCGCAAGTCCACCCCAGAGACCCCCTGCAATTATAGCCACAAGAAAACAAAGAGGAATATGTATTATAGCCGGAAGTTTAATAGCATAACCCACACAGGCTACTGCGACACCGGCTATAAGAAGTTGTCCTTCTGCTCCTATATTAAATACGCCGCATCGGAAAGCAAAAGCTACTGAAAGACCACAAAATATAAGAGGCACAGTCTTTACCAGAGTTTCTGCAAGACTTGCTTTACTACCAAAAGCCCCGATAAGAAGTGCACTGTACGAATTAAAGATTCCTTTACCTGAGAGGGCTATAAAAATTGAACCCACTATCAGAGCAAGTATTACAGCAATTACAGGAATACAGATTTCTATTAAATGTTCTTTGTGAAATTTCATAATCGAGTGTTGTGTGCCGGGTTTTTAGCTCATAGCTCATCATTCTGCACGAAAGGCAGAACAGTTTCTGCTCCAACACACTTTTCACCTTTTTCTTCTTCTCCCTTCACGCCTGTCATCATAATTCCTATCTTATCCCGTGTTGCTTCTTCTCCTGAAACCTCACCAACAATACTACCTTCATATATAACAAGTATTCTATCACTTAAATTCATAATCTCTTCAAGTTCAAGAGAAACCAGCAATATTGCTTTCCCGTTACGACGTTGTTCTAACAGATTTTCCTGCACAAATTCTATGGCACCTACATCAAGTCCTCTGGTTGGTTGTGAAGCTATTAAAATATTCGGATTTCTTACTATTTCTCTGGCAATAATAATTTTTTGCTGATTCCCTCCTGAAAGAGATCGGACAAGAGTCTCTTTACCGGGAGTTCTTACATCAAATCTGCCTATAAGCTTCTGTGCAAAATCATTTATTGCTCTGTAGCTCAAATTTATCCATTTAGCAAAGGGAGATTTATAGTATTCCATAAGAACAAAATTCTCTGCCACAGAAAAATTTAATACAAGCCCTCTCTTATGTCTGTCTTCAGGAATATGGCCGAGGCCGGTTTCTATTATCTTTCTGGGAGGAAGATTTGTTATCTCCTTACCTTTTAAAGAAATCTTGCCTGATTTTACAGATCTGAGACCGGTTATGGCTTCAACTAATTCTGTCTGTCCATTTCCATCGACTCCTGCAATGCCAACTATTTCACCTGCACGAACATTAAATGTTATACCCTGGAGAGCAGGTAATCCCCTGTCATCACAGGCTGTTACATTATGCACATCCAGCACAACCTCACCTGGTTCAATAGTTTCCTTTTTTATCCGAAATACTACATCACGGCCTACCATCATACTGGCAATCTGAGAGGTAGACACTTCTGATGTTAAAGCTTCTCCCATAATCTTACCATGACGAAGAACAACAATTCTATCAGATATTTCTTTAACTTCATCTAATTTATGAGTTATTATAATTATAGATTTACCCTTCTCTATAAGAACACGCATTATGGTAAAAAGTTCTTTTATTTCCTGAGGTGTAAGAACTGCTGTAGGTTCATCCAGAATAAGTATCTCTGCACCTCTGTAAAGGGTTTTTAATATCTCTACTCTCTGTTGCATTCCTACGGAAATACTTTCTATTCTGGCAAAAGGATCTATCTTAAGACCATACTGTTCTGATATGTCTTTAACCTTCCTGGAAGCTTTATCTATATTTATAAAGATCCCTCCGTCTACAGGTTCACTACCCAGAATTATATTCTCTGTAACCGTCAGAGGAGGAATAAGCATAAAATGCTGATGTACCATACCAATACCCAGGCTTATAGCAGTATTGGGATCCTTTATAACAACAGGTTTCTCCTGGATATAAATCTCACCAGACTCAGGTTGATAAAGACCGTAGAGGATATTCATAAGAGTACTTTTTCCAGCTCCATTTTCTCCTACTAAAGCCAGAATTTCACCCTTATTAAGATGAAAACTTACATTTTCATTTGCTTTTATTCCCGGGAATTCTTTCGTAATTCCCATCATTTCAACAACTTTCATAAATGGTGAGAAGTAATGAGTACTTTCACACTTCACAAAGGGCAGAACACTGTACTGTTACTGCACACTTTTCACTTCTCTTTCACCTCAAACTTCTTACATTCTTCCATAGTCGTAGGAACAATTAAATCACCCTGAATTATTTTTTGTTCAAGTTCTTCTATCTTGGCTATAACACTTTCAGGTATTTTATCACGGGTAAATTTCATCTCAGTAAGACTGACTCCACCTTCTTTCAGACCATAAACACGATGGCCCGATTTGAAAGTGCCTTCTTTCTCCATTTTACATACATCGAAAACAGCTACATCTACATGTTTCATCATACTTGTAAGAACAACTGTTTTTACTATTCTGCCTTCATTATCTTTTATAACACCCAGGGAATCCTGATCTCCATCAACTCCTATAACAAAACAATCTTTTTTTTGATTTTTAGCTGATTCTATAGCTCCAAGTCCACACTTACCAGAAGCATGGTAGATAATATCCGCTCCCTGACTATATAAAATAGATGAAATATCTTTCCCTTTAGATACATCCTCAAAATCCCCTGTATATTTTGCAATTATCTTAACGTTCGGATTTGCAATTTTAACCCCTGCTTCATAACCGGCCTGAAATTTCTTTATTAAAGGCACTTCAACTCCACCCAGAAATCCCACTGTTCC
>JAKJGF010000239.1 GCA_022704525.1 Bacillota bacterium
AAGAGCGGTGAAGGCGCTTCCGTCTTCTACTGATGAATATTTAAAGGCTACTCCTGCATAACTCCCCGGTGCAGCAAATTCGAAGGCGATATTTCTTACGATCTCATCTACCCCTATATAAAGATAATCTAAAGCCTCATCCATAAAAAGGACATTACCGGTAGAGTAATCAACATAAGTATTTGCAGAGTTATCCCAGAGGAAACACTTGCCTCTATCATCTCGAAGGGTTAATACTGCTCCCACATCTTCCTTTGTTACATCTTCTTTTTTTTCTATCCCCCCGGCCGTAACCCTCACAACCCTTACTGATCGAAGGGGATTACCTATGAGATTAGTAAATTGCCCATTTTTTACTCCCGGCCAGAAAGCAACGTCAGGAGTGGATGCGCTCTCTGTTAGATTTTTTATTCCGTATTTTTTGGCAGTGTTTTGCTTGCCAGGTCTTATTGCTCCTAATTCATCAGAAGTGATTACGTCTTCATTTGAGTCTGTAATAAAATAATTGTATCCCATAATAAACTCCTTTTTATGGCTCTAAGATTATATCCCTTATAATAAAATCCATTGTCCAGGGCACGTTATAAGTTCCAGGATGATAATCGGGGAAAAAGGAAAGCCAGATTACCTGGTAGATATTCCCGGTTTTATCGTCATACAGATAATAATCTTCAGGCGGATCTGCATAGTATTTATTTTTAAAGCCTTTAAATTTCTTCTCTGTCATGTAATGGTGACTGGCAGAGAGTTTACCGCCCTTTTGATTGGCCCCGAAGTTCAAGAAAGAGGGCTGAGGCTTTATTATTCGAGGAGTGGCATCTGTGGTATGGGCAGGCATAGAAAGAAAACTAAATACCACTGTATCATTCCTGGGGTATATAGTACAGATTGGATTATATTCGAAGTATTCAATTTCTGTTCCGTCTGTTTTTGAAATATAAGAAACGCCCATTACATGCTTCTCCTCTGAGGTAAATATTTATCCGCAAGATTTTGCATTACACTTCTTACCTCTCCGGGGACAGGTCTATCCATACCGTTTACACTGAAGGTATTATAATAGTTTACTGTTCTGTAGGAATTCTGAGTGCTGTATTGATTGGAAGTCGTTCCTCCGGTAATATTCTGTACGGAGGAGACCATGCCGCCCAGCATATTGGCGACCATATCTTTCATGTTTTTAGTTATAATAGGGATGGCGAATTCGCTGGTTAAGTTTTCCATTGCCTTAAAGGCCATAGAGTCGTGTTTGGGGTTATCAAATCCGTACACCTCAGATATTCCGGTGCCTATTTTGATGGCATCTTCCGGATCGTATCCTAAACCCTTTGCATAGCTTGCATATTTAGCGCTTATTCTTCCTCTTTCTTTTTCGTCCTTTGTGGCATAATACGCTTCTGAGTAAGCCTTGTTTAGCTCCTGAACTTTCGAAGCAGAACCTTTAGTGTCAGCCTCTGAATAATACATCCCCTTATAACCCTTTCCCGGCTCGCTTGCGGGTGTTTTCATGCCTCCCGAAACGTCAGACGGATTTACTGTGCCTTCATTACTTCCCTCGCCTCCTCCGCCTCCGGCTCCACCACCTCCGCCACCAGAACCCACGGTAGCGTTATATTTCTCTGCTTCACTCGTAGCTTTCTGTATTTTCTGTATCTCTGCATCCCAGGGGGAACTTTTGGAAATTGAAGAATATTGATTCAGAGTGTCTCCCAGGGCAGTGTTAAACTTATTTTGAACCTCTAATATTTTATCCTTAATGTCTCTTTCTTCTCTAACCAGTGTATTATATTCCTCTTGTTTTTTTGCTTTTTCTTCCAGTAGTTTCGTTTCTTCATCTTCTAATTTTTTCTTTTCTTCAAAATAGACTGCGTAAGGATCTAAATGTGGAGTTTCGCCGCCTTCAGCGTATATCCCAAGAGGTTTAAAGCCTTCCATTAAGGAAAGTCCGGATAAAGGATCGGGTTTTTCAAGTTCTTTCTGTTTCTTTTTGTTTTCTGCTATTTTATTGTCTATTTCCTGTATTTCCTGGAGAGTCTTATTTATTTCCTCTCTTTTTTGCTTTTCTTTATCCACGAAATCAAGATATATATCTTTTTGAATATTTTTTAATTTTTCACCTATCAGTTCTTCTATTTTGACCCTGTCAACGCCTGATTTTTTTAATTCTTCTTTTTGCTTTTGTATATCGAGAACCATCTGTTTATATTTTGCTTCTTCTATAGCAGTGAAATTCTCCAGATCTTTTTGGCGAAGAGATTGGATTTCTCTCAGGGCGGCTTCTTCTGCAGTTTTCCTATCCGCACCGGCATTAATTAAAATACTCTTTCGGCGTTCTATGTGGGCCAGGGTGATTTGATATTCTTTCTGTATGGCCTGGATGTTAGCTTCCGCTATTTCTTTATCAAGTTGTCTTCTTTTTTCTGCAGCTTCTTTTTCTATTTCCTGAAGCCGGGCTTGTTTATACTTTGCCAGAGTTATTTCATCAACTCCCTGTTTTCTATAGGCTTCTATCTGCTTATTTAATTCAATCTGCTTTGCTTCTGTTACTTTCCCTTCCGATAAAAGGATCTGTTTATTTATTTCTTCTGTGGCTTTCACTCTTTCTTCTTCTTTTTTAATAGCTTCTTCGACCTGTTTTTTATGCTCTTCAGTTTTTTTCTTAGTTTCTTCTTCGTATAGTTTAAGGGTTTCTTTTTGAGTTTTCTTCTGATCATCTAATATTTCTTTATTGGTTTTTTTCTGATAGGCTGCAATTTTATCCTGATTCCTGTTTATTTCAACCTGAACCCTGTCGCTCTGCTCCTGTGTGGAAGCGTATTGACGCTTAAATTCCTCCAGAGCTTTAATAGTTTCACTTGCCGAGGCTCTTTTTGCTTCAAGGTTTAACTTAAGGGCATTGAAAGAGTTATTAAATGCCTGTTCTTCTTTACTGGCTGCCTGCTGCTGTTCAGTGCTTACTTTCTGCTGCAATACATTTATCCTGGTCAGGGCTTCTAATCTCTGAGCCTCAGAAAGAGCATAAGTTGCCATGATTTTTTGAATATTTGCTATTTCCTGAGCAGCAGATTGCTGGCTTGCATCTGTCAGGGTTTTTTGTCCGTCTATTAATGTTTTAAATGCATCGGCAGCAATTTCAGGGTGAAAATCGGAAGGTTCCGGGATTGCATTCATGGCATTTTTAGCATCTTCAATTCCTTTTTTAAGCTCCATGTTATATTTGGTAAGCTCTGCCCTTTTATCTCTTATCTTCTGCGCATGGTCAAGTTCTAAATCAACATTGGCCTGAATAGCTGCTTTTTCTTCTTCGAGAGCTTTTATTTCGGGTTCATAATATTCCCCGGACTTCCGCATAGTTCTTATTCTTGCATCAAGTTCTTCTATTTTCTTACGATTTTTTTGGGCGGCATCATAATAATTCTGCTCTTCGATTATTGTGGCTTTTATAGCTTCAGTTACTTTCAATTGCCCGTTTAACT
This sequence comes from Bacillota bacterium, assembly GCA_022704525.1. Lineage (GTDB taxonomy): Bacteria > Vulcanimicrobiota > SpSt-956 > SpSt-956 > JAKJGF01 > JAKJGF01. The sequence goes on from JAKJGF010000239.1 coordinate 3,477, forward strand.
GCTGTCTTAAAGAATTAACCCCTTCTTTTATTACATTGTCTACATTTTGAATAAGGCTCGCCTGGTTACCATAAAGGGCGTTCAGGTTTGTCACAGCAATCGCCCTGGTTTCTAAATCATGGGTTATTTTTTGCTGTTCCGCTCTTGCGTTTGCTTCCTGGACTTTCAAAGTAGCAGCCGCCAGAGTGCCCAGGGCAATCGCTGCGGTTCCGACTATAGCCGCCAGACCTCCAACTGAAAGAGCAAAAGCTCCGACAGCCTGCCCCGCTGCCGTAACAGATTCAATTACACCGGCAAATCCTCCGCCTTCTATAAAAGCAGATCCCACTCCTTTTAAAACCGTCCCTGTCTCACTTGCTACTTTTCCCAGGGAAACAAACAAAGGAATGACTGTCTTTATTGCTCCTCCCACGGTCCCTACAATACCCACCGCTGCCGTAAGTCCCGTCCCCAAAAGCAATACACCGGCAGTGGCAACTTTAACTCCATCGGGCATTTTATTTAAAGTCTTTGTTAGTTCTAAAATCTCTTTGTTTACTGCCTCAAGAGTGGGAAGCATTAAAGTTCCGACGCTTTCTTTAAAGAGTTGCATCTGGTTGCCTATCTGATTTTGCAGGCCGCCGAGGTCATTTGCTGCTTTTTCTGATGCTCCTGCTGTATCACTCAGTATATTCATTAATACTTTCTGTGTCCTGGAGCTTTCTTCTACAATTTCGCCGGTAGAGGTTACTTCTGCTCCATATTCTTTTAGTTTTTGTTTTGTGATTCCGTATTGAGTGGCAAGAGCCATAAGACCGCCCCTGGTTCCAGTCATGGCACGCATGAAGATTTGTGAGGCTGTTTCAATATCTGTTTTATAAGCCGCTGCGAAATCTGCTATTTTAGGAAGAACTTCCTCGACATTAAAGCCGAATTTTGCTATGGTAACACTTGCCTCTGTGAGTTCGTCCAGCTTAAAAGGAGTTTTTATTTTACTCAGGAAATCTAATTTTTCTTTTGCTTCATCTGCTGATTTGTATATGGCTGTTAGCTGTTTTTTGTAAGTGTCCAGACTGAGGGCTCCTTTTACAAAATCTCCTCCGACTTTATTTAACTGTTTTGAGATGTTTAATATTACTCCACCGAGTTCTTTCATGTCATTGATGAGTAATTTTGTACTCATCTGTTTTATGGAGGTGTCCATGTTTTTCAGGACTTTAGTACATTCATCTGCGCTTACTTTCCCATCTTTAAAAGCCTTCTCCAGGTCTTTCCCCATTGAAACGATAGCTTTTTTATACTCATCGGAGCTTATCCTCCCGGCCTTAAAGTCGTCTTCAATCTTCTTTAAGCTTTTTTCGAAATCTTCAAAAGTAATTCTTACTTCCTGTTTTGCTTTGCTCCCATCAGCAGAAATTATCAATTTTACTTCAGGATTATTTGGCAATCTATTTTCACCTCCTTTCTAAGCTTCAATCCTGTATCTCACGCAGGAATTACCGCCTCCTTATGACAGTTTCCCACCTCCGGCATTTATTACCAGCGCCATCAGTCCATTCTCTGTAATTTCGTGCATCAGCGGGGACATCTGAATTTCTGATGCCCCCTGATGCTTTTTTGGTTGTCTCTTCATTTTGAAGCCATAAAATCATTTGCCTTAAACTATAAACCTTTCCGGCAGAGGCAGGATCTATATGAAATACCTCGGCAAAAACCTTTACTATTTGAATACAGGATTTGTACAGTGTTTCAATATCACCCTGCTCTTTTTTACTTTCACCACTGCCTGAAATCTCTTCTTTATGGATGCTTAAAAAATCATTTAAAAACCCTTTAAAAGACTTTTCAGAAGAAGTAATTTCCCTTCTTTCTTCCACCGGCAGATTCAAGGCGGCGAAAAACTTTTCACTGTCACCTTCTGCTATTGCCTTAATAGCAGCCAGGAATTCTACTGCAGATAATTCTACAATTACCTGGCTGTTATATTTAAAAGATTTCCGCTCAAAAGGGTTAAGCAATATTTTCATCTTCCCAGTTCTTTTCATACAACTGTTCGCCCTGGGGTCTTGTATGATCTGCCTGGAGTCCGAATGCTACTGTATTGCTCGGAAATCCTTCACTCGGATATACGTCTTCATCTTTACCGGGAGGAGCTACTTTGTACATTTTTAAAATCTTTAAATCTCCGTCATCTGTTTCTTTGTAGTGTTCAAAATAGTAGGTTTTTGTAGTATTGGTTCCTCCAAAAACGAATTTCCTGTATCCGGGAATATTTGCGGTAAAACCAACTGTCACCTGTCCTCTATTGGGTATATCTCCGTCAGATTTTCTTCTTATGGCAAGCATGCCTTCCTTTTCGCCTATAGCAAAATCACCAGAGTCGTAATTGACCGGGGTTGGATCTGTAGAGGCAACGGTAAAGTCAGTTGTTGATAGAGTAGAGTTTGCCTTATGACTCACTCCGAGACTCTCCCAGGCAGTACCTGTTAAGGTTTTAGTAAGGGATTTCGATACCCCCGTCCGGGCAGCCACTTCAGAAATAGTGCCACATCTTCTCCGAGAACACATTCCCACGTGCCTTTTTCACGATTACATATTCTTTTCACCTCTACTACAGGAGTTCCGTCCTCTATAATGTCCCATTCTCTTTCTGCGGTAAGCTTACTGTCTTTTACCATTCCTACGTCTACCAGGGCATTATAAACACCGGTATCATTATACTCTTCATAAGCCCATAAACCAGAACCAGAAGTAATCTCTTCTACTTCTTTTACTGTTACTGACATTTAATATCACTCTCCTTAGTTTAAACATATTTTTAAATAAATTCTTTTACATAAATAATATAAACAGCAAACATTTTAACTTTGATTTCTATCCAGATTTCTATCCATAATATGCTCCTGCAGATAAGACAAAACCCAGCTTTCGAAACCCTCCTTTCTGGCGCCTGTGCAAAACCCTTCATCTTCTCCGCCATATCCCCATTTACCGGGGAAATATCTAATTTGTTGATTTGAAAATATCCGTCTGAATATTAAAACCACTGCCCCTGTGGTTTTAACTTTGAATAAATCCCCCGGTAGAATATGTCTTTCCTTTGCAGTTTCTTTTAAATCAGCTTCTACCTTCCCGCAGGAACTTACAATCTTCCAGCTTTCTTTTTCGGTATATCCAAGAAGATTTAATCTATAAAGAAGATCGTCTCTATCAATAAGCTTATACAGAAAAGGTTTTAGTTTTTCTGTATCTAATTTATTTTGTAATTTTTCAATTACCCTGTCTGTAATTATTACAAATTCAAAAGGCAGAAAATTATAAGCGTTCTTCTTATCGTTTTTCACCAGAGCTGCAATCATTTCTTTTTTTTGTTCCAGGAGTCTATTAAGGACGTCAGGCTTTACGAGTATGTCGCTGTCTATAGAAAAAAGATAATCCGCCTCGGTATCAAGCCAGGCAATATTGAGTATCAGGTTTCTTAAGGCAGATAGTGCCTTATAAGAATATTTCCATCGGGGATAGCCATT
>JAKJGF010000036.1 GCA_022704525.1 Bacillota bacterium
TAATTACTATGTCTCTTGGAGTTATATCAGTAATTCTGATCTCTCAGAGAAATTTGTCCTCAGGATGGCGTTTAATAGCTATTCTGATATCTTTATTAATAAGTTTAGAAGTTTATTTTATGAGTAAGAGGATATTCTGATTTCCTCTTTCAGGAAGGATTATTATGTTTTCAAAAGAAACTATTGAGCTATTTAAAAAATCATTAAAACCGGGTCATGAGGTCTGGGTCTATACCAGAGGAGGAACAGGTGGGGGTAATGGAGAAATTGTTGAACTTACCGATGAAGTTCTTGTTCTGGAGGGAGTTTATCGGGGGAGAAAGTTTTGTCATTATTTTATCCTTAATAATATTGAAAGTATTAAGGTTTATCTGGAAGCCGAAAAAACCTAAATTACTATGAGAAATTTTAAATTTTTTTTACTCTCCTTTATATTATTTTGCATGATTTTATCATATGTATCAGCCCGGAATATTCAGATAACACCATCTCCAGGTGTATCGCCCACTGCATATGGTACCAATGAAATATCTACAAAAGAAGAGTTTCTCACTTTATATTTAATAATAAGTGGTTCTATCTTATTTATATGTATAATCTTATTTCTTGTATTCAGAATAAAAGCTAAACTTAAAACCTTGAATAACCATAAAAAACCTATTATGGAACTTGCTTCCAGGAATGCTGGGGTTATATTGCCCGAAGACCCTAAAAAAGAGTGAAGAGTAGGGGCATCTGTGTTAGTCCGGGTTGAATTAGCTCTTATAACTACTTTGTGAAGTGCTCTTACCAGGAGAAATCGGAGTGAATTTGTTTTGTTAAAAAGGCTTTCTCTTTATGGTTTCAAGACTTTTGCAAAGAAAAGGGATATAGATTTTTCTGATGGAATAACATGTATTGTTGGCCCCAATGGCAGTGGAAAAAGTAATATAGCTGATGCAATTAGATGGATTCTGGGAGAACAGGGAATGAAAACTCTCAGAAGCGATAAGCTTACAGAGATCATATTTGCAGGCAGTGAATCGAATAAACCTCTTAATTTTGCAGAAGTTGTAATATTATTGGAAAATAGCTCTGAACGTTTTCCTCTGAACTATACTGAAATAGAGATTACAAGAAGGATTTACCGTGATAATAAAAGTGAGTTTCTTATAAATCGAAATCCCTGCCGATTGAAGGATATTCAGGAGATATTTCTGGATACAGGCCTTGGTAAAGGTGGTATTTCTATGATAGGTCAGGGACAGATCGAAAAGATAATAAGTTCTGATGAATCTGAAAGGAGAACCCTTTTTGAAGAAGCAGCAGGTATAAATAAATATCAATACAGAAAACAGTTAGCTATGAAAAAATTAGAGTTAACAGAAAATAACTTACTTCGTTTATCTGATATTATGCAGGAAGTGGAGTCCAGACTTGCTCCTTTAAAAAAAGAACTTAATAGACTTAATCGTTTTAAACGTTATAAAGAAAGAGTAGACGAACTGGAGAGGCACTTGCTATTTCAGGAATATTTGTCTCTTTCCAGAAGAGAAGAAGAAGCAATCAGACATTTGAATACTGCAATAGAGGATGTAGATAAGATAGAACTTGAACTCATATGTGCAAGAGATGCATATGATACTGAGGTTTTATCTCTTAATGAGTTACAGAAAACTTCTGTAGAACAAGAAAAAAATATCTACAGTTTAAAAGTGGAGATGGAACAAACCCGGGTAAGATGTGACTCTTATCTTCTTAGAAAAAAAGAGATTGAAGATAGACTCTCAGGTACAGTACAGTTAATGAAATCTTTAGAATTACAGAGGGAAAAGCTTCTGACAGATAAATATGGAGATGAAGATCGACTTGTTTCTTTAAGAAGAAAAGTAGAGACTTTATCTGAGGAGATCCGGAAAACTGAAGCTGAGCATAAAAATGATATGTACCTCCTTGATTCTTTTAGAAAAGATTATGTCACTTCTAAAGAACAGCTTATGACATGTGTTCAACACATATCTACAAAGACCAGGGATCTGAATAATATGTATTCTTCATACAAAGAGATTAAGAATGAGTTGTTCAGACTTCGAGAAATCATAGATGTGGTAAAAAAGGATATTAAAGAATATAACCTTCTTAAAGAAGAGACTCAAAAACAGATTGAAGAGATTTCATTAAATAAGACTGCCATAGAAAAAGATATGGCCCTTATGAAAGAAGAGAAAATAAATTTAAACACTTCACTGGAAGGGATAAAAATAGACCTTGCCGGTTTATTTAAGAGTTTTTCTAAAAAGGAAATCAGGTTTAATTTCTTGAAAGATTTGGAAAAAAGCTTTGAAGGTTATTTCCCGGGAGTAAGATCCCTTATGACAGCAAAGAAGAAAAGAAAGGAACTTGCAGGTTTAATAGGTGTTGTAGGTTCTCTTATAAAGGTTCCTGAAAAATATGAAAAAGCAATAGAAATTGCACTGGGCAGTCATATACAGGATATTGTTACAAAAACTGATACAGATGCCAGGATAGCTGTTGAATACCTCCGTGAAAATCAGAAAGGGAGAGCAACTTTTCTTCCTCTTAATATCATAAAGCCCTCTTTTTTTAATATCTCTGGAGAAGGAAGATGGGATAAATGCTGGCAGGTTTTAGGTCAGGCAAATAAATTGATTGACTATGAACCCATATATATGGATATTATAAACTATCTTTTAGCTCATTATTATATTGTTACCGATTTGACTTCTGGTATTGAGATTTTGAAAACTTATAACATATCAGCTACTCTCGTAACCCTTCAGGGAGATATAATAAGACCTGCAGGAGCTATAACAGGAGGGAGCCTGGATAATAAAAAAGAAAGCTTATTATCTCGCTCCCGGGAATTAGTGGAATTGGAAGGGGAAATTATTGAAATAAAGAAACAGAAAGAAGCACTGGAAAATAAAGAAAAGCTTTTATCCATTCAAATTGCTTCTCTCGAGAGAAATTTTAAGGAAAAATTTGAAAAGAAATTCTCCCTGGAAAGTTCTTGTATAGAATTAGTAAGAAAAAGAGATCGTCTTATACTTCAGGAAAATCAGGCAGGTGAAAGATTACAGGATTATGAAAATATCCTCAGATTAAATACAGAGAAATCAGGTAATCTGGACAGGGACATACTTAAGATTCAACTGGAGATTCAAAGTTTGAGAGAGAAAGAAAGTGTTCTGGAAATAGAAAAAAAAGAAATTGACAGCAGGCTTATATTACAGGAAAATAAAGAAAACAGATCCCTGGAAATTTTGACAAAACTTAAAATAGATTATGCAACTTCCTATGAGTCTATTCTTAATCTGGAAAAATTTATTAGTTCCCGTAAGGAACAACTGAAACAGATAGAAGATAACTATCTTTTATGCTCGGATGATGCCAGAGATCTGGAGAAACAGTTATCTCACATAATCAGGGAAGAAAAAGAGGATATTACAAAAGTTGTTTTTCTTGATAAGGCTTATCATGAGGCTTTAAATACTTTTCATGGCTTTAAAGATAGGGAGATAGGAAAAGAAAAAGAAATAAACGCTAAGAGTATAGAAATATCTTCAAAGAAAGAAGAACTTATAGAAAAAGAAAAAGTTATGAAGGAACTTCACATCGTACATGCCAGAATTAATACCGAAAAAGAATTACTTGCCGTGAAATTACCAGAAGGTATTTCTTCTGTAGAGGAATTTATTGAACCTGAAAAAATATCTGAGGAGATAAATTTATTGAACAGTAGAATGGAAAGTATGGGATTTATAAATTATAATGCATCAGTTGAATATGATGAACTTGATAAACGTTATCGTTTTCTTTTAGAACAGAAGTCTGATATGGAGGATGCTATTTTTTCACTTCATAAGGTTATAGAAGACTTAGATCGAACTTCTCGTAAAAGATTCAGAGATACTTTTGAAATGGTAGCAGAAGAGTTTTCAATAATGTTTAGAACCCTTTTCCCGGGAGGAAGGGCATATCTTTCTCTTACTGATGAAGAAAATGTTTTAAAGAGTGGAATTGAAATAATTGTTCATCCTCCCGGGAAAAATCTTCAGAGTATATCACTTCTTTCAGGAGGAGAAAAGACTATGGCAGCTGTAATATTACTTCTTTCTATATTTAAAATTAAACCGGCTCCATTCTGTGTGTTTGATGAGGTAGATGCTGCTCTGGATGATTCCAATACAGCTATTTTAGCTGATTGTGTGAAAGAATTTTCTCGTTACTCCCAGTTTATTATTATAACTCATAATAAAATAACTATGGAAAAAGCTGATGTTTTATACGGGATTACCATGGAAGAACCCGGTATATCTCATATCATATCTTTAAAATTAGGAGATCCTGTACTGGATGAATTTGTTGGAAGTGAAAAGTAGTGAAAAGTGAAAAGTGAAAAGAATTGAAAATATAAGTACTATTACATTATTGTTTCACACCTGGCGATTCTACATCACACTTCACGTCTCACGTCTCACGTCTCACGTTCCACCTCTCACTAATTAAGGAGGTAAATAATGTTTAAATTTTTTAAAGGTGATAACTGGTTTACAAAGATAAAAGACGGTCTTTTGAAAACAAGAGAGAACCTTACTGCAAGAGTAAAAAGTCTATTTTCTATGAGAAAGAAAATTGATGAAGAACTATGGGAAGAGCTTGAAGAGGTGCTTATATGTTCTGACATGGGTGTTCATACCTCTAATATGATAATAGAAGATTTGAAAAAAAAGGCCAGGGAACTGAAAATAAAGGAACCAGAACAACTGGTGGAACATCTTAAAGAACGCATAAAAGAATGTTTTTCAAATAGAGAACTCGGACTTTTTACTGCAGAGAATAAACCTACTATTTATCTAATGGTTGGTGTTAATGGTTCAGGGAAAACTACTACTATTGGAAAGCTGGCGCGCCGTTTGAAAAACTCCGGGAATAAGGTTATTATTGCTGCAGGTGATACCTTCAGAGCTGCTGCTATTGAACAATTAGATGTCTGGGCTCAGCGTGTTGGTGTGGAAATTATTAAAAATAAACAGGGTTCTGATCCTGCCTCTGTATGTTTTGATGCAATTCAAGCTTCTAAAGCAAGAGGTGCTGATTATCTTATAATCGATACTGCCGGTCGTCTTCAGACTAAATATAATCTTATGAATGAATTAAAAAAGATTGGAAAGATTATATCCAGAGAAGTGTCTGATGCTCCTCATGAAACCCTTTTGGTACTCGATGCTACTACAGGCCAGAATTCCCTCTCTCAGGCAAAACTTTTTAATGATACCGTATCTCTCACGGGAATTGTTCTTACCAAGCTTGATGGGACAGCTAAAGGTGGCATGATAGTAGCTATTGAGAATGAGCTTGGAGTGCCTGTAAAGCTGGTCGGTGTGGGAGAAACTATGGAAGATCTGCAGGATTTTGATCCTCAGGCTTTTACCGATGCTTTATTTTCTGCTTGAATACTTGACATATTTTATATGTTTGGATATACTACAGTAACGTGAAAATCGTGAGACGTGAGATGTGAGACGTGAAGAGGTAAGATTATGTTTGAAAGTTTAGGAGAAAAACTCCAGGGTATATTTAAAAACCTTAAACGTAAGGGTAAGCTCAAGGAACAGGATGTAGACAGTGTTTTAAGAGAAGTACGTCTGGCATTATTAGAAGCAGATGTTAATCTTAAAGTTGTAAAGGATTTTACTAAACAGGTAAAAGAAAAAGCTGTGGGGCAGGAGATATGGAACAGTCTCACTCCTGCTCAATTAATTATAAAGATAGTTAAAGATCAGCTTACTGAGCTTATGGGAAGTGCTAATAGTAAGCTTACCTTTGCTCCACAACCGCCTACAATATTAATGCTTATAGGCCTTCAGGGTTCAGGAAAAACCACAACTGTAGCCAAGCTATCTAATTATCTGAAAAAACAGGGACGTAATCCTTTGATGGTAGCGGCTGATGTTTATCGTCCTGCAGCTATACATCAATTACAGGTTTTAGGTGAACAGCTTAAGATTCCGGTCTTCAGTATGGGAGATAAACAGGATCCTGTTAATGTTTGTAGTGGTGCAGTTAAGAAGGCTGTCGGACTTGGTTGTGATGTGATAATTATAGATTCTGCAGGCCGTCTGCATATAGATGAAGATCTTATGGAAGAACTCAAGAATATAAAGCTGAAGGTCAGACCTCATGAGATATTATTAGTTGTAGATTCGATGATTGGCCAGGAATCAGTTAATGTAGCAAAGACTTTTGAAGATCAGGTTGGTATAGATGGTGTTATACTTACTAAAATGGATGGAGATGCCCGTGGTGGAGCTGCCCTTTCGGTAAAAGCAGTAACCGGTAAACCTATAAAATTTGTGGGGATCGGTGAAAAAACAGATGCTCTTGAACCATTTTATCCAGAAAGAATTGCTTCCAGAATACTGGGTATGGGAGATGTACTGAGTCTTATAGAGAAGGCTGAAGCAGCATTTGACGTAGAAAAAGTCGAAGAGCTTGAGAAAAAGATTAAATCCCAATCTTTTAATCTTGAGGATTTTCTTGTTCATCTTCAGCAGGTGAAAAATATGGGGCCCCTGGATCAATTAGTGGGAATGATACCGGGTATATCGAATATTGTTGGTTCGAGTGATATAAAAGTAGATGAAAAGCAGTTTAAAAGGATTGAAGCTATGATTTATTCCATGACACCTGAAGAAAGGAGAACTCCTGAGATAATAAGATCCAGTAGAAAAATGCGAATTGCCAGGGGCAGCGGCAACAGTGTTTCCGATGTAAATAAGTTGTTAAAACAATTTAAAGAAGTTCGTAAAATGCTAAAACATGTTTCCCAAATAGAAAAGGTTGTCAAGAAGAAAGGGAAAAGTAAATTTAAACTTTTCAACTAATCATCACTCAGATATTAGTAATAAGTTTAAGGAAAAAGCTGAAAGCTGATAGCTATAAATTAATCATTGCTTCAGAAAATAATTTGTGTTATAATATCATTTAAACTTATTTTAAAACAAGTGAGGTGAATAGTTCTGGTTGTAAAGGAGGCACAATTTCTGCCTTCCTGAGTTTTATTCTTGAAATAAGGTGTAATTTCAAAAAAAGCAACAACCACAATAAACATGGCTGTCAGAATGCGATTAAGAAGAATAGGTAAGAAGAAGCAACCAATATATCGAGTTGTGGTAGCAGAATCGGCATGTCCGAGAGATGGTAGATTTATCGAAACAGTTGGACACTATAATCCTGGAAACTCTACTATAACATTTAAGGAAGAGAAAGCACTTTACTGGCTTTCCAATGGAGCCCGGCCTACTGAGACTGTAAGAAGTCTTTTGCGAAAAAAAGGTATTTGGGATAAATTCCAGGAAGCTCGTAAGCCTAATAATAAGGAGGTGGGAACAGTTGAAGCAGTTGTTGGAAATGCTGGCTAAGTCATTAGTTGATCATCCAGAAGCCGTAGAGGTAAGCCAGGTTGAGGGCGAAAGATCAATTATTTTAGAAGTCAAGGTAGCTCCAGATGATATGGGTAAGGTTATAGGGAAACAGGGTCGTATTGCTCAAGCATTAAGAACTATAGTTAAGGCAGCAGCAGTTAAAGAGGGTAAAAAGGTTATGGTAGAAATAATTCAGTAACAGAGTGCTACTGATCTTCCTGTTATTGTTTATGCCGGGGTATAGTATCAAGTTAAACTCATTAGATCTATAGAAGATATTTGTTAATGTTGTATGTTTATACTTCAGATTTGATGTTTTAAATTAAAAGAGCACATGTGTGGTCGTCTTTTTGTGGACTGAGTAAGAAAAATTATAAAATTCCTCCTGTTATCATGAAGTAAGAGAGAACCAGTGTGTAATATTTTAGTGGAAATTTTTTTGAGTTAATGGGGCTATTTTTCTTGTATTGATCTTACTGAAGGGATCCAGATTATTTAGACCCTGGTAAGTAGTCTCTCTGTGAAGCAGGCCTATGTCTGTAACTTCTGGTTGGGGGAGATATTTATTAATGTCTAATTTATGAGGTGAATGATGTGCAAAATATAATCCTCCGTAGACCTGTATCTGTTATAGCTATTATGACAGACAAATTTCGAGACCAGATGATTAAAGAAGCTGAAAACACTCTAAAAAAAATAGAGGAAGATTTAAGACACATAGAATTAGAGTCAGTGAAATATATAGCGTCTGTTTCATTGCAAAATCCTCAACAGGCGACTCTTTTAAATCAGCAGTTGGACTCAGAAAAGCAGAAATTAAAAGCTACTCAGGTACAGCTGGAAGAGAAGATAACTGAATTAGAGAATATTAAAGAGGGTACAGAAGTGCCTTTTCAGACTTTTGATAGTTTTATTGAGGTACAGGTGGGAGATAATTTATTTAATAAATTGACTAAAACAGTAGTGGTAATTAAAGACTGGGTTGTCGTTGCTATAAGAGAAAGTTGAGTATTTAAATCCAGGAGAAAATGAGTTTAAATAATAAAGAATTAATTATAGCTATTGGACGTATAATTAATTCCTTTGGAACATCTGGAGAAGTTAAAGTTCAAATATTAAGTGATTTCCCTGAGAGATTTAAATTGTTGTCCTCTGTTATAATTTCTCATTCAGGTGACAATTTCCCGGCTAAAGTTCAGGGGATAAAATATTATAAGCAATTTGTAATATTAAAACTGGATATTTCTAATTCTATAGAGGAAGCTCAAAATTTGAAGGGCTTTTTTATATGTTTGAATAGAAAAGATTTATATCCTCTTCCGAAAGGATCTTTTTATATATTTGAATTGATAGGACTGACTGTTTATACCCGGGAGGGTAAAGTAATGGGAACACTGGAGGATGTTTATAAACTTCCTGCAAATGATGTTTATGTAATAAATAATGGAAAAAGAGAATTATTAATTCCAGCAGTGAAGGAATTTATTCAGGAAATAAATCCAGAAACAGGTAAAATTATTCTGAAGGGAGACTATGCTGAGATAGATGGAGTTTGATGTTATAACTCTTTTTCCTCAAATTTTTGAACCTGTTTTTAACTGCAGTATAATGGGACGAGCAAGGGAAAAGGGATATTTTAATCTCAGGATTCATAATCTGAGAGATTTTACTGATAATAAGCATAAAGTAGTAGATGATTATCCCTTCGGAGGGGGAAGTGGTATGGTTCTTAAACCTGACCCACTGTGGAAAGCCATTGAATATTTAAGAGATAATTCTAACTTAAAGAAAAACAGGGTAATTTTAATGTCGCCAGGCGGTAAAGTGTTCAATCATAATTTAGCAATGAATTTGAAGGATTTAGAACAGTTGATACTGGTCTGCGGGCATTATGAAGGTGTAGATGAAAGGGTGTGTAAATATCTTGTAGATGAGGAAATTTCAATTGGAGATTATATTCTTACAGGAGGAGAATTACCTGCTATGGTTATAATAGATTCTATTGTAAGACTTTTGCCGGGTGTTCTTCCTGAGGATTCAGTTCAGTCAGATTCCTTTTATTCATCTATTTTATCTTACCCTCAATATACCCGGCCAAGAAATTTTAAAGGTTATGAAGTTCCGGAAATATTGCTTTCCGGTCATCATGAAAAAATAAAACTCTGGCGAAAAAGTAAAGCAATTGAAAGAACTCTTTCCTGCAGACCTGAACTTTTGAATGGTTTTGACTTGAATGATGAGTACAGGAATACTATGCAGGATTACATTAAATGAATTCTAAAGAAAGGCAGGTGTTATACCTGAATTTAGATAAATTTATCTATTTCTCAGGAGATTTCTATGGATATGATCAAGTTAGTTGAAGAGGATTATAAGAAAAAGACTGGTATACTGGATTTTCACCCGGGTGATACAGTAAGAGTTCATGCGAAAGTTGTAGAAGGAGAAAGAGAAAGAATACAGGTTTTTGAGGGTATTGTAATAAGTATGAAGGGAAGTAGTTTGACTAAAACTTTTACTGTAAGAAGAATTGCTCACGGTGTAGGTGTGGAAAGAACTTTTTTACTTCACTCCCCCAGGATAGATAAATTTGAGATCAAGCGAAGGGGGGATGTAAGAAGGGCTAAACTTTATTATCTGAGAGGTAAGGTCGGTAAAGCTGCCACGAAAGTTAAAGAAAAACGTACTGTCCTTCAGTCTTAGAAATTTGATAGGATAAACGCTAGATAATGAGAGGTTGAGAGCTATTTTGCGCGTTATAGATCTTGAAATTTTAATAGCCCTGTTGATTGTTGCCAGAATAGTGGTTAAATATGTAACCCTTTCACAGGAATGGAAGAATGTTATAAATGAGTATTTAGACGCTATTATTATAGCCGGTCTTACAGCCTTATTTTTAATCAGTTATATTATAAGGACTTTTTATATTCCTTCAAGTTCTATGAGACCTACTCTGGTTCCAAATGACTATATACTGGTGAATGAATTTATATACAGATTTTATGAACCCCAGAGGGGTGATATAATAGTATTTAAACCACCTACTAAGAAAGATGCTCCTGATTATATAAAAAGGGTTATTGGCATGGAAAATGAGACTCTGGAGGTTAAAGATGGTAAAGTTTTTATAAATGGCGTTCCTCTGAAAGAAGACTATATACCTCCTGAACAGGCACCGGACTATGAGTACGGTCCTAAAAAAATACCTGAAGGTAACCTCTTTGTTATGGGAGATAATAGAAATAATAGCGAAGATAGCCATGCCTGGGGATTTTTACCCAAGAAAAATATTGTAGGTAAGGCATTTATAATCTTCTGGCCTCCCGGTAGAATGGGATTGCTGAAGTGAAATGTGAAACGTGAAGCGTGAGACGTGAAACGTGAGAAGTGAGACGTAAAGCGTGAAGCGTGAAGCGTGAGAAGTGAAACGTGTAATGTTAAGGGTGATGAGTAAAGGGTGAAGCACCCTTTACTTTTCACTTTTCACTCCTTAAGGAGCTGATGGCACTTGCAGGAAAAATGGTTCCCCGGCCATATGATGAAGGCCTATAAGCGTCTTAAAGAGACTATAAATATTATAGATGTTCTGGTGGACGTGCGAGATGCCCGGGCTCCGGTATCAAGTGGAAACAATGTTTTGGAACACTTGACACAGACCAAGAAAGTTATTCTGGTTTTAAATAAAGAAGATCTTGCCGATCCACAGGCAACTCATAAGTGGCTAAGGTACTTTTACCCCGGAAGAGATGTTTTTGCAGTAAATTCCATTACAAAACATGGTATCAAACCAATTTTTTCCTGTTTTCAGAGACTTTTAGAAGAAAAGAAAATTCTGCTCCAGGCTAAAGGAAGAAAAGATGTCAGACTCCGAATCCTTGTAGTGGGTATACCAAATGTGGGTAAATCGGCTTTTATAAATTCCTTAAGTAAAAGAGGAAAAGTCAAAGTGGGACGAAAAGCCGGTCTTACCAGAGGAGAACAGTGGATTAATATTTCCGAAGGTCTGGAATTACTTGATACACCGGGAATTTTACCTTTTTCTAAAAAAGAGGAAGTTTACTGGAAACTTGCCATAATAGGCTCTTTAGATAGAGATAAAATAGAACACCTGAATGTGCTGGAGAAGTTATATAAAACATGTCCTTCTGACTCTCTATGGATGGAGTTACCTGATCTTTATACTTTTCTTGAAAATAAGGGACAGGATTACGGCTTTTTGATGACCGGAGGTAAGGTGGATATAGAAAAAACCGCTAAAAGATTTTTACAGGAATTGGAAACAGGAAAGGCTAAAAGGTTTTTAACCCTGGAATTACTGGAAGAGTTTTAACTTCCGGATAAATTTAGCTTTCATTTTTTATCTCTCATCTCTCAGTTTATTCCTTGAACTGATTGCTTTTCAGGAGTTACGCATTTTGAAAATTAAAAAGAGAAGGATTCTGGAGTTTCAGGAAGTATTTTGACTTCTGACTACTGAATCTATTGGATTTTCATAAAAATTTGCGTAACTCCTGTTTAAATTAAAGATTGACTTATTTTTTATACTGGAGTAAAATTACCCATATAAGATTAAAGTGGTAGCATGTCTATGAAAGATAATATTAAAGAAAAAGAACACTTCAGAAATATGTGTTTTTATGAAGATGAATTTCGCAGGCAGGGCTATAAGATAATTGCAGGAATTGATGAAGCAGGACGTGGTTCCTGGGCAGGTCCGGTAGTGGCAGGTCTGGTAATTCTACCGGAGGATGTATTTATAGAAGGTCTTGATGATTCTAAAAAGCTTACAGCTAAAAAAAGAGAAGAACTTTATGAAGAGATAATAAAAAAAGCCCTGGATTTTTCTCTTGGTATTTCTCATGTGAATATAATAGACAGCAGGAATATTCTGAGAGCTACTTATATTGCTATGGAGAAGGCTGTTAAAAGCGTAAAACTCTGTCCTGATATGATATTAATCGATGGCCGCCCTGTTTCGGATCTGGGTTTCCCACAGTTATCTATAATTAAGGGGGACAGTAAGAGCATATCCATAGCAGCAGCTTCTATTATAGCAAAGGTTACGAGAGATCGTTATATGAAGGAATTAGCTCCTTTTTATCCTGGCTATGGATTCGAGAAACACAAGGGATATGGAACCGGACATCACAGAAGAGCGCTACAAACATACGGTGTTTCTGCGATTCACAGGAAAAGTTTTAAACCTGTAAGGGATATATTGAGGAAAGCAATCAGCAATCAGCAATTAGCTTTCAGTTAGATTATAGAAAGCTGAAAGCTGAAAGCTGAAAGCTGAAAGCTGAAAGCTGAAAATGAAATTAAGTAGAAAACAACTTGGTCATATTGGAGAGAAAGAGGCTTTAAAATTACTTCTGAATAAAGGTTATAAGCTTATAGAAAAGAATTTTCGCTGCCCTCTTGGAGAAGTTGATTTGATAATGAAAGAGGGGGACGAACTGGTTTTTATAGAGGTCAGAAGCAGAACTTGTAGAGCTTTTGGTGAAGCTTTTGAGACTGTTAATTTGAAAAAACAGAATAAACTTTATAAATTAGGAGAGTATTATTTACAATTTAACGGTCTGGAAGATGTATTGTGCAGATTTGATGTTGTTTCATTACTCCTTACACCTGGCGGAGAGATTAAAGAGGGGGAGCATATTGAGAATGCTTTCGGGATGTGATTTATTGTGAAGTTTTTTGAAGGTATCGGTAAAGCAGTACTTGATACTCTGGAATTAATAGGTGGGCTTATTTCTCTTTTATGTTCGACTCTGTTATTTTTAATACGTGGTGCTATTAATTTTGTTCTCACTATTGAACAGATGTCAATCCTGGGTGTGGATTCTCTTTTAATCATACTTCTTACTACCTCTTTTGCCGGTATGGTTATGGCCTATCAACTTGCTCTTCAGGCTCTTATATATGGTCTTGAGGGGTTTGTGGGAGGTGGAGTAGTATTGACTATGGCAAGGGAACTTGCCCCTCTTCTTACTGCTGTGGTAATGGCCGGTCGAGTCGGTTCTGCTATTACTGCACAGATTGCATCTATGAAAGTAACAGAACAGATTGATGCCCTGAGATCTCTTGGTACAAATCCTGTAAGATATCTTGTGGTGCCGAGATTTTTAGCCTGTCTTTTAATGACCCCCCTTTTAACTATGTTTTCTGTGGTAGGAGGTACAGCAGGAGGATATTTTGTGGCTACCAGTCAGGGTATAAATCCTTATATATATATGGATTCCATAAAGACTTTTTTTAAGGTTTCCGATCTTACGGGAGGATTGATAAAAGCCCTGGTCTTTGGCGCTACAGTGGCTATAGTAGGATGTTATATTGGTTTTACCACAGAAGGTGGTGCTGCAGGTGTTGGCAGATCTACCACCAATTCTGTAGTTATATCAACAGTACTTATATTTTTATTTAATTTTCCTCTCACTGTCGTGATTTTTGGCAACACCGGTATAAAGTGAACTTATGATAAAACTGGAAAATGTATATTTAAGTTTTGGCAGGAAAGATGTTCTTAAAAATGTAAGCCTTTCTGTTCCGGAAGGTAAGATATCGGCTCTTATAGGTCTGAGCGGTGTCGGTAAAAGTACCATATTAAAACTCATAATAGGTTTTCTCAAACCAGATAAAGGAAAGGTTTATGTAGAGGGAATAGATATAACAAAAATGAATGAAAGACAGCTTGATAAGGTCAGAAAGAGTATGGGTATGGCTTTTCAATACTCTGCACTTTTTGATTATATGACCTGTGGTGATAATGTGGCCTTCGGTTTGCGTCAGCATACAAAATTAAAGGAAAAAGAAATAAGAAAAATCGTTACAGAAAAATTAAATCTTGTGGGACTTGAAGGCGTGGAACATCTTTATCCCAGTGAAATAAGCGGAGGTATGAGAAAAAGAGTTGGTTTTGCAAGGGCCATTGCATATAATCCGAAAATAGTTCTTTATGATGAACCTACGAGTGGGCTGGATCCTGTTATGACAACTGTTTTAAATAATTTAATAGTGAAACTTAATAGAGAATTAGGTGTTACTTCTCTGGTTATTACTCATGATATTGACAGTGTCTTTCATTTTGCTGATACTATTGCTATGCTTTATGAAGGTGAAATAGTGGAAGAATCACAGGCCAGTGTTTTTAAGAATTCCCCTCGACCTGTGGTACAGCAGTTTATTAAAGGTCTGGAAGAAGGTCCTATAAAGGTATTGCGCTTATAAGGAGCATATATTATGAAATTTTCTTTTGAAGCCAAAGTTGGTATATTTACGATAATTGGTCTTACAACTCTTGCAATCATTATAATTCATTATGGAGGCTATAAGTTCGGAGGAGATAATGGCTATACTTTTACAGTGGTTTTTGATCGTGTCGATGGTTTACGAAGAGGTGCAGATGTTCAGGTGGCCGGTGTCAGAGTAGGTCAGATTATGAATGTCCTTTTTGATAAAGCTCAGGAAGTTCGAGTTGTTGTTAAAATAGAGTCTGTAGAAGTAGATATAGACAGGGAATCTACTTTTTTAATTGATAGTGGAATTGTGGGAGAAAAGTGGCTTTCTGTAAGACCTAAAAGCAATACTCCCGAGGCTTTTATAGCTAAAAACGGAAAAGATGTACTTCGTGGGGAAACACCTGTTAATCTCCAGGATTTAACCAAAGATGTTAAATACGGACTTGCAAAATTGACAGAAACTATAAAAACCATTAATCTGACAGCAAAGAATGTAAATCAGATCGTAGGAGATAAAGAAACGCAAAAAGCTTTAAAAGATACAGTTTTAAATGTCCGACAGGCCAGTGAAGAATTAAATAATCTTCTTGTATCTACAGGAAGTCATATAGATGTTATATCCGGTGATATTCAGTCTACTTTAAGAATATTATCTTCAGAACTTGAAATGACAACTGCTGATGTGAGAGATAATCTTGATATGGTTTCAGGAGATGTTTATCGTTTTACCAATACCCTCAACAGGATTGCAGGAGATAATGAATCCGATATAAGGGATATGGTGAAAAATCTTGAAAAAACTTCGGAAGAACTTCAGGTGGCCATAGAATCTGTTAATACTCTTGTAGGAGATAAAGAGATTTCCAGGGATATAAAAGAAACCCTTAAAAGTTTAAGGCGTACTACTGCCACTGTGGAAGAAACAGCAACAAATCTTCAGGCCTTTGTAACAGATAAAGAATTACAACAGGATCTTCGTGATACTATAGCTAATGCCAGAAGTACACTGGAAAATGCTGATGCCCTCCTTTCCGGAACAAGAGAATTCTTTGCCAAACGTGATAACCTCATACCTTCCAAGATAGGTTATGAACTTATTCTGGCAGGTGCCAGGAATAAAAACGGTGATATAGATGGTTATGCAGATGTTCTGGCAAATCTTTATAATAAGAGCGGCGATACTTTTGTACAGGTGGGACTTACTGATGTAAATGATCAGAGTAGAATGAATTTTCAACTGGGGAAAATCCTGAATAATCGTCAGACCGTTCGCGTTGGAGTTATTAAGGCTAACTTTGGATTTGGATATGATTATAAATTTACTGATAATACTTCAATTAACCTGGATTTCTTCAATATTGCTCATCCCACACTGGATCTTAAGACCCGATATAGATTGACTGATAGAGTGGATTTGATACTGGGTGTGGATAGTTTATTTAAAGATGAAGAAGAAATAAAAATTGGAACAGGTATAAATTTTTAGTAACCTTTCAGCTATCAGCAGTCAGCTTTTATTTTTTAACGATAGAACGTTCGTTTTATCTTTTCGTATTCCTCAGGAGAAAGGTGTTCTTTTAAATTTTCAAGGGCTTCTTCGGGAGATATTTTTCTTTGCCAATTGAATTGTTCTTTTGCCTGATAACTTGTTTTATTGTATATATTACTCAGTTCTTCACTGCTTATCTCTTTATTTTCAAAATATTTTATGGCTACTTCTCCCATACCATAGGTCCATCCATAAACAAATGGTGCTGTAAGTAGTTTTCCTATTAAGGGTATAAAGTTTGCAACAATTAATGTTGTTATCTGTCCCAGTACAGAAAAACCACAGGCAGCAGCTATTTCCATAATTACTTTTTCTGGCTTTATTTCTGTTCCATAGATCTTGCCTATGGAGACCACCATAGCACACTGAAGAGGAAGGAGAAAGAATATATCAGAAAATGGAAGAGGAATTATTACAAGAGCAGCAGCAGGAATAGCAAAATTTTGTATAATTCTTCTGGCCCTTCTTATTTTTATATCTTCATGATCAATTACTCTGAGAGGACCAAAATACTTATCATCATATTCATAATCTACAGGATCATAGTTAAATTCATCATCTTCTTCTTCATAAGAGTTAAAAGGAATATTCCCTGGAGGAGAAACTTGTTTTTCTTTACCCATAAGGTTTCCACATCTATTACAGAATTTCGCCTTATCTCTATTTTGTGTTCCACATCTTGTGCATGTTCGCATGAGTTACTAAAAGTTCCTTATTGTCTATAGTTTTGCACTTTTTAAAAAAACTGTAATCTCTTATTACGCCTTAGGCATTAAATTTAAAAAAATATTTTTCTTTTATATTATAACATATATTTCAGAAAATTGTCCCTGAAGATATGAAAAAGCTTTTTCAGTTAGAGGATTTTATTTTTTTCTGTTGAACCAGACTCTGTAAGACTTGGTACCGCAACAGGTAAAAAAGTATCCAAAAAATATATACACCTGTCCCTGTCCGGGCTCTGGAGCAAAAGATATGCCGTCAAAGGAGAAAATTATAACTTAAATAAATACAAAACTGTATATTCTGTAATAACAGATTTCATTGTAACAGGATCATAGATTTTGCGCAAGAGCCCGGACAGGGACAGACTTGTGAGATGGATACTAACTTGCCTGTTGCGGTACTCAGGAGAAAGGATGGTTATTTATGAGTTTTATCGTAAGTAAATATTGTTTTCCCAAAGGCCCCGCTGTTTTTGCAGGAAGAAAAAAATCTCTTGAATATCTCAAAAAAGGATTTTTTCGTTATAATGTCCTTGTTATAGATGGTATAGCAGGTATAGGGAAAACAGCTTTTTCTTTATATTTTGCTTCTTTGATTGAGGAAGAAAGAGAATTTTCTGATTTTCATAATAAATTAATCTGGATTCAGTGTGAGGAAGAATGGAGACTGGAAACCCTTCTCTATGAAATTAATCTTTCTCTTAAGGAACTTGGAGATCATTCCTTTGATGCTTATCTTCAGGATAATTCCTCTGATTTCTACGTAATTTTAAAAGCTCTTACTTCCATTTTGAATAGAGAAAATTATGTCATGTTTATTGATGATTATAACAGGATAAAAGGTTCTGAAAGATATAGCTTTCTTAAGATATTTTCCAGGTTTCTCAAAAAATCCAGGGTTATTATAATTTCACGACAGAAACCAGAGTTGCTTCCTGTAGAATGGATGGAAATTTTTGAATTTACTCTTGAATATTTAAATAAACAGGAAAGTTTTCTTATGATAAAAAACCTTATGGAATTTCATTCTATGGAACCAATGGAAGAGAGTACCCTGGAAGAACTTTATAAAAGTACTGGAGGGCATCCATTTCTTATTAAGTCCTTTCTTGGGCTTTTATTTTCCGGTGATTATACAGCCCGGGAGTTATTAAAGAAATTAGATTTTTCAGAACCTTATATATTTTCACATATTATAAATGATTTGAGAGACACGGAACGAGATTTTCTTATTTCTTTTTCCGTTTACAGACAACCTGTTAAAAAGGATGCTCTTTTTTGTATTTATTCTGGTTCAGAACTTGAAAAAATTCTGGATATTTTAAAGAGAAAATTTTTGATCGACCTGGGTTTGGACAAGAAGTATTTTGTTCATAGTCTTATAAGGGATTTTTGTTACAGTAGAAGTAATAAAAAGACTCTTCATAAAGCCTGTGCCTGTTACTATATGGATCTATTGACTTCTCAGGGTTATACCCTGGAAATAGCAAAGGAGGCTTTTTATCATTATTTTAAATCAGAGGAATATATAATTGCTTCCAGGATACTACAAAATATGATGGGACAGATGATATCATATTTTCAGATTAATGAGTTAGAAAGTAATATTGATGATATATTTAAATCTACCCGGGAGGTTTTCCCTTTTTTAGTTCTTGGTAAGGCAGAAATTTTGAGAATAAAGGGTAGATCAAGAGAAGCTATAAAGCTTCTTGAAGAAACAATGTCAGAACTTAAAGATTATGAAAGAAATCAATTTTTAATGCTCCTGGCACGTATTCTTTCCCGACTGGGAAAATGGGACCGTGCAGTGGAATTAATTAAAGAAAGTATCCATATTTCGAATAAATATAAGGATAAATTTAGTGTGGCTAGATGTTATTCTTTTATGGGTTCTATCTATCGTTTAAAAGGAGATTATTCTCAAGCTCTTGATTATTATGAACAGGCAAGGTTAATTAATAAAGATGTGGGAAATGAGAAATTAGAGGTAAGCCTGGAGCAATCAATCTATATTACTCTTGCTAAAAAGGATGGTTATTCTGAAAGAATTCTCCTTTTAATGAAAAACTGTCTGAATAAAACCCTCGAGAGGGACTGGATAGATTTAAAACTTTCTCTGGTTAATAATTTAGCTTATGCTTATTATGATATGGGTTATTATGATGAAGCTTTGAAATTCTGGATGGATAATTTTGATAGAGCCCGTGAATATGGATGGAAAGAAGCTCTTATGCATTCCCTTACAGGCACTTCTTTACTTTTTGAAGAGAGGGGAGAACCTATGCGAGCTGTTTCTCAATACAGAGAAGCTTTAAATATAAGCCGTGAAATTGAAGATAATTATTTTCAAAATCTTATACTGTTACGACTTGGAAGCCTTTTTATTCAGCAGGGAGATATAGAAGAAGGTCAGCTTTTTATAGAGAAAGCATCTCTTATTTCAAAAGAGTATAATTTTTTAGAATTTTATGTAGACAGTATACTTCATTTTGCAGAGATAAATTTTATAAGATGTAAGAGAGATTGTATTAAAGACTTTTTATGTGAGGTAATGGATAAAGGTAATGATGTACAGCTTGCAAAAGCTTACAGAATTAACTATATACTGGAAGCAGATGTAAAATTTAGAGAACTTTCTCAGGAGAAGATTATTAATCTTCATGGTAGTAGAAAAAGGAGAACAGAGCAATATGTTACCTGGTTTGATACTGTTGCCTTTAAAATATCTCCCACCTCAACTTTACGAAAATATCTCGTCAAAATGCATGACAGACAGTACGATGCCACTATAGATGAAATAGAACGTCTAAGAAAGAGAAGAGAAGATTTTGAAATTTTTATTGATGGAATTAACGGAATAATAAGTGAAAGGATTAAAGGAGAGATAAAAATTTATAAGAAGAAATCTCTTTCTGAACTTTTATTCTTTTTTATCAGACATGGGGGAGAATTTTTCTCACCTAGAGAGCTTTTTCCTTCTGTCTGGAAAGCAAAGTATGTTCATAATGTGGATAGCCCTACAGTAAAAATGTCTATTTCCAGATTGAGAAAACTGATAGAACCTTCTCCATCAAATCCAAAATATTTAAAACTTTCTCCCATAAGATATAAAGAAGAAAGAAAATATTATTTTGACGATAATTGTAGATTTTGTTTTATTGAGGAGAGCTTTACCTGATTTCCATGATAATGGTTTTTTGAAATGACTCAAGGGCTTTGCCAAGAGCCTGTTGATAGCTTTCCTGTAACTGAACAGATAACCCTTTTTCTTTTATTTTCATATTAAGAGGTAATTCTTTTTTATTTACATAGAAGAGTTTTATTTCGCCAAAAATTTCTATTTCATTGAGAGTTGTATTATATACTGTGGTAGTGCCGGTTTCCAGTGCCTGTAATTTCCCGCATATAAGGAAGAGAGCTCCTTTTTCTTTTGCTATTCTAAACAGGTTTTGATCATCATTATCCAAAAATTGGCATATTAAATTACTCATTTCAGTCTTTCTCTCTTCCGGAAAAAGTATAAGTTCAAATCCATTTTGTTTTAGAAAATTCGTTAGTTCTTTACATGCCCGTGCTTCTATACTGGAAGGTAATTTCTCATCTATGGCCAGCATAATCGGGATTTTTTGTTCCTTTGCAATACATGACTGGAACAGGTTAAGAAAGAATATAATCAGAAGTATTACTATTTTCATAAAATAATACCTTTCTTTACTGAGAGTTTCAGATTTTAAAAATTACTTATCACCTACTTATTGCAATAATTATGCCACGTTTTTGATACCTCTACCTCTTATTATTTATCCCTCCCAGTATTAATTCGTCATCTTCAGAAAGACCTGAAATTATCTCAGTATTTTCATTATCATTCAGGCCGATTTCTACCATTTTTTCTATAGCTTCTTTTATCCCTGGTACATAAACAATGGTTTTTCCACTACTCTGATGAAGAGCTTCATTGGGAATAAGAAGAACATTTTTCTTATTGGCTACAATAATATCATTGTACGTATTCATCCCCATTTTTAGAATACCCTTTGCATTATCTATAGATATTACAACTTTGTATTTAACTACATTCTGTAAGGCCTGTAATTCTGAAGATGAAGGGGATATCATTTTTACTTTTCCCACAAAGGTTTCATCAGGAAAATTATCACTGGTTATATTCACTATAAGTTTTTCCTTTACCTTACCTATATCTCCCTCATCTACTAAAGCTTCTATGACAAGTTTCTGGAGGTTAGCTATTATAGATACAGGTACAGTTGGTGCAACTGATTGACCTACAGTTACCTGTTTTTTTATAACTGTACCTTCTATGGGGGATTTTATTTCTGTATTTTTAAGTTGATCTTTTATCTGTTCCATAGCTATTTTTGCCTGCTCTACGGCCTGATGAACGGCTTCAGCATCCTGCTCTCTTAAGATTATCTGGGATTTTAATGAACGGGCACTTACAAGAGCAGAGTACGCCTGATCTTTCTGGTGTCCGGCCACATCTATCTGTTTTTGAGCCGCACTTTTTTGTTGTTCCAGTGTCATCTGAGCTAATTTTAAGGCTTCTTCTGCCTGTTTAATTTGATGTTCCGAAGCAAATAAAGCCTGTTCATTTTGGAGTTTTAAAGATTCCATCTTTTGTTCTGCTATGTTATATTGCTCCCGGGCCTGTTGATATTTGCTTTCTGATAATTCAAATTCCTGTTTGGATATAAACCCCTGGTTATAAAGATTTTTTTGTCTTTCATAATTTAGTTTTGCCATATCCAGGGCTATTTTAGCCTGCTCAAGACCACTTTCACCTTCACTTTTTATGAGGGGAACCTGATTTTTAACCTGGGAGAGATTATTTTCTGCAGTTTTTAGAGCCAGTTCAGCTTCTATTATTTTTGCCGTGAGTTGTTCTTCCTGAGCTCTTAATTGTATTTTTAGCTGTTCTACCTGTTTTTCTGCTGTAAGATATGCTATTTCAGCCTGAGAAATTTTACTATTTATTTCTTCAGGTTGAAGGCTTACTACTGTATCAGCCTGTTTTGCACGAATTTGAGCTGCTGTAAGATTTGCCCTGGCCTGCTCTAATTGTTTTAATAGATCTCTTTGATCAAGTTTTATAAGGAGTTGGCCCTTTTTGACTTCCCATCCCTCTTCGAAATAAATTTCTTCAACAGTTCCAAGAATTTTGGGAGTTATAATTACCTGCTCTTTGTCTGTACCTACTATACCTGATGCCGATACTATTTCATTTATATCACCACGTTTTACCCTGGTGATTTCCCAGTTCTTTTTGACGTTTTTGGGGCCACATCCTGTGAGAACTAAAATCAACCCATAAATTATTAAAAGACGGAATAGATTTAACATATTACTTTCCTTCCTTAATACTGTATTTCTTCTATTTTTGTACCTGATACGTGCTCAATTGTTGCAATAGCTATCTTATAATTATATATAGAATCCAGATAATCTGTCTGTGCTTTTATTAAACTCAGTTGAGCCGTTGTTAATTCAAGAATGTTACCTACACCCTGGCGGTATTTTTCTTCAGAGATTTTTAATGCCAGTTTTGCAAGATCTACTTCCTGATTGGCTACTTCCGTGTTTTCCTGAGCACTGTTCAAATCTAATAAAGCATTAACAGTTTCCAGTTTTATTTTCTCTTCAAGAAGTCTTTTTTGCTTTTCTGATTCATCCTGTGTGGCTTCTGCTCGTTCTGATTTTGCTTTATATGCCAGAATGTTAAATACAGGGAAATTTACTCCTACTTCAAAATAAAAGTTTTTTCTTCCCATAGAATCATAATTTCTCAATATATATCCTGCATTTGCACTTATTGTAGGACTGAATGATAATTCTGTTATATTTATCTGCCCCTGTTCCATACTGACTTTTAATTGTTTCATTTCGATTCTATTTTCAAGAGCTTTATTTAATGCCAGTTCTTCGTTTATTTTTATGGGAATATAAATTACTTTTTCATCTATTTCAATCTCTTCCCTTATCTCTTTTCCTATAAGCATATTTAGATTACCTCTGGCTTTTTCATACTCATTCCGGGCCTGATTTGATAACATTTTTGCTCTGGCCAGGGCTACTTCTGCACTTATTGCATCCACTTCCGGAACTATTCCCAGTTTAAAGAGAGACAGGGAAAGTTTCAGATTTTCTTCACCACTTTTCAGGTTTTCTGCACTTAGAGTCACTTTTTCTTTTGCTTTAAGTGCAGAATAAAAGGCTATTTTTACATTATAGATTACATTTTCTTCAATAAAGATCAGGTTTAGTCTGGCATTTTCCTCTTCAGTTTTTGCAACAAGTATTTGAGCATCAATCCTTCCTCCATCATAAATTATCTGTTCTATTCCTACACCAAACTCACCTTCTAAACCCTCTCGGCCCAGATAGATCTGTGGAAAATTTGAAATTGAGTCAACAGGATGTCTTAAAGATACATTTTCATATCCCGATTGATAATTATATTGAGATAATGTACCTCCTGCTTTAAAACTTGGGAATTTTCCTGCTCTGGCTTCCTGAACTTTGCTATTGTATATCTTTAACTGTGTTTTTGCTATGTCTATAGACTGGTTATTTCTCTTTGCCATCTCTATACATTGTTCCATGTTGAGTGGTTCTGAAGCTCTGGCTATTCCGTATAGAAGAATTAAAGAGATTATTATAAATGAAATTTGTTTTATGTTCATATTTATACCTGCTCTGCATAATTGTTTAGAGTTGAGGGTTGATGGGATTGAGAGTTAAATTCAACTATCAACTATCAACTTTAAACTTTTAAAATTATGGAAACAATTTATTTGACACAATTTCTTGAATTCCTTTTTTAAGAGTTTTTTATGGATGGTTGATTTTTATTATTTCCTGTGATATAATACATCCAATTTATTAAATTTATAGTAAATTAAGAACTTAAATTTCAAGTAGAGCTTATGAATTCAGGGTTTAATCAATTTTTAAATTAACATGACCGGTAAACATATTCTAGTTAGAATTTTCATTTAGATGCTCTTGAATTTTTCACCAATGAGGAGAATTTTATGATTTATGAATTGAGGCAGACTTCTCACAGGAGATATTATATTAAAATAGCAGATTATTTTTCTAAACTGGGTTTTACACCCAATACCTGGACTATTATAGGATTTTTTATGGGATTTTTTATGGCTGTAATGATATATTTTCGTTCTTATCTCTGGGCTATGGTTTTTGGTCTTCTTATGGCCTTCTGTGATATTATGGATGGAGAGATTGCCAAACTTAAAAACAATACCACTCCTTTTGGACGCCTTCTTGATGTTACAGTTGATAAATATGTTGAAGGTTTTATCGGTCTGGCTGCAGGTCTTTCTATGCCTCAGGTTTTACTTCCTTCTCTTGTATGGGCTGCTTTATCTATATGGGGTAGTGTACTTATAAGTGTAGTATCAAATGTGGGAGGGATGATTACTACTAAAAAGCCTTTTAAACTTGTAGGAAGAGGTGACCGGGGTTTGATTATATGGATTGGCCTTATACTTGGAATGATTAATCCGGTCTTTTTTACTTATAGTATTATTTGTATTACAGTTCTTTCACATATAACTGTTAGTTCTCTTTTAATTGAATACTCCTTTATATTGAAGAAAGAAGGAAAGAGCCTGCCAGGAAAACAGGAAGAAGGGAAACTTTCTTCTCCTACTTCTGTGGAAACATTTGTTGTTCACTAAATAATGGCGGTAAGTTTATAAGTATTTGTAATGTTAATCTACATTTTGGTTGGAACTGTGGCAGGATTGCATTCTTCCTGCTGGGGTGGATATAAAGATTCTCCATATGAACCTTTTATTACTTTAAAATATATAAGAAGTATAATAGTAGGTTCTATCTGTGGTCTTATAGTTCCTGCTCTTTTAAATCTTCATGGTTATAAAGAAATTAATCTGGCTCTTCTTTTTTGTTTTATAATTGCTATAGAGAGGGTTTTTACTGAGACCTTGAAGGCATTTTTCAGGGAAGAAAGTCAGGAGAAATATAATATACCAACAAAATTTCATTATCTCGGTAAAGTAATAAATAATAAAATTTTAAGAATATTTATAGGGGCAGGTTTTCTTGCTCTTCTTTATGGTTTATTCTGTATTCCCGAGATCTATGGTAATTTTATAAATAATCATTTCCTGGTATGTATTTTCTGGGGAGCTATGAGTGGTCTTGCATCATCCCTTGGTGGAATGTGGAAGGATGCCCCTATAGAAGGTTTTGATATTATAAAATTCCCCAGGAGTTTTATTTTTGGAGGTATCTGGGGAGCAATATTTTCTCCTCTTGTAAGTAGTGAATATTCACTTCTTTTTTATGCTTCTATTGGAAGTGAAAGAATGGCAGTTGAATTTTATAAAACTTTTATAGCAGGGGGGCCTTCCAGTAAATTTAAAGTAAAAGAACCTGTTTATCCTGACTGGCTTATTAAACGCAGGATTTTGATATTTCCCTATGCAGTTACATGGATTACTTTTCTGGGTCTTTTAATTCCATCACTAATTAAGAGCATTCAGCATTTAGCTATCTGCTATCAACATTTGATTGGTTTATTATTAAACATGCTTGTAACCAGTCAGCTTTTATCTTGAATATCCATTTTTAATTTTAAACTAAAAGCTGACTGCTTATAAATAATTTAAGAAATTTTTAAAGGATCTCTATTATTAAAAGAGAAATATTAAAGAATAGATATGTGAAGCGTAATTTTTAAGGAGGTGTAATCTTTTACTGGAATATGTTGTATGAAATACTATTGACATAAAGTTTCCAGAGAATGATTAGATAATTTATGGATAAAAAAGTTGATTACTATACCAGGTCTCTCTGTCCGAATTGTAGAAAGATTCTGGAGGCTCATGTATTTGAAAAAGACGGGAAGATATGGCTTAAAAAGACCTGCCCGGAACATGGAGAAACTCTTGATATTTACTGGTCAGATATCAGTAGTTATAAGAGATTTAATGATTTTATGGTAACTGATAAAGGTTTTGACACTCCTGTTACTGAAGTAATAAAAGGATGTCCTTTCGATTGTGGAACATGTAAGGAACATCATTCAGGTACCTATATGTTAATTATGGACCTTACAAATCGGTGTAATTTAAACTGTCCTGTATGTTTTGCTAAAGTTCATGAAGGGGGGTACGTTTTTGAACCCACTCTGGAAGAAGTAAAATTTATGCTTGAAAATGCTAAAAAAGTGAATCCTGCCCCCATTACAACTATACAATTTTCCGGTGGAGAACCAACTTTAAGAGAGGATCTTCCTGAGATAATTTCACTTGCCAGAAGTCTGGGTTATACAGCAATTTATGTAAACACAAATGGTCTTAAACTTGCAAAGAGTGTTGATTATTGTAAGACCCTTATAGATGCCGGTCTTACAAAGGTTTATTTGCAGTTTGACGGAGTTACTTCTGATGTGTATCTGAAAACCAGGGGGATTGATATTCTTCCAGTTAAACTGAAAGCTATTGAAAATATGAGACAGGCAGGTTTTAAGAGTAAAGAAATTGCAGATAATTGCTTTTTCCTTGTAGTTACTGTGGCAAAAGGAGTAAATGATCATCAACTTGGTGACATAGTAAGATTCTGTGCCGATAATAAAGATGTTATAAAAACAGTGAATTTTCAGCAGGTAGCTTTTATGGGAAGGATGAACCTCGAATTTAAAGATTTAGTAGAACAGAGAATAACCACTGCCGACGGATTTCGTTCCCTTGAGGAACAAACAGATGGTGCTATCAGGGCAGATGATTTCTTACCCTATTCTTTTACATCTAAATTTCTCCATTTCTATAATGCATGGAAAATGCAGATGAAACGTTTTAAGAATGTTTCCTGTCATCCTCACTGTGGAAGTCATTGTCTTACATATGTAGATAATGGTAAACTCATACCTTATGCCAGATTTCTGGATATGGCCGGTATTGTTGATTTCCTTGATAAACAGGCAAATCTTATTGAAAAAGGAACAAGCAAATTAAAAATTTCCTATAATTTTGTAGCAAATATAGCTAAATTTGTTAAAAGGAAGAATTTACCTTCTGACCTGAATGTAAATACCTTTGTAAATCTTATTAAAGAGATTGTTACTAAAGGTGAAAGAAAGGTAGTTGATAGATTAAACCAGAATACCATAACAGTGAGTAATATGCACTTTATGGATCTTTATAATATGGATGTTGAGAGAACAAGCAGATGTATAATACATTATACTGTGCCTGATGGAAGACTTATACCTTTCTGTACATATAATAATCTCTACAGACAGGATGTAGAAAAACAGTTCGGCAGACCTATGAAGGTTGAGGTGCCGGAGAAAATTGAAGTGCCGGAGAAAAAAATTGAACTCCCGGCTTAAAAGAGAATAATGCTATTAAGTTTGCCATTAAGGGCACGGTATGCCGTGCCCTTAATGTATAATTAATATGTATAGGAATTTTCATTATTTATTTAAAGCAATCAGCTTAAGGAAAAGCTGAAAGCTAATAATAATTTATTTCTATTGTTTAAGAAGGGTATTTAAAAAGCTGACTGATGATTGATAGAAGCTTATAAATTATGTTTCTTAAAATACTTGAAAATCTGATTATTGCAAAAAATAACTTCAAAGATAATATTGTGAGAAGTCTTATCAGTATGCTGGGAGTTACTGTAAGTGTGGCTTCTGTTATATGTATTGTTTCTGTTGGAACAGGTGCTGAAGCTGCCATAAGCAGTAAAATAAATGGTCTTGGACCGAATTTAATTACAGTTCTTCCCGGGGGAGGAGACAGTCAGGTTATTCGACTTACAGGACTTGTAAGGAGTAATTTGACTGTGGAAGATGCAAAAGTAATTGAAAAAGAATGTCCCTCTGTCCGATATGCTGTGCCGGTTTTAAGTGATTCTGTAACCTGTAAGTATAAAAGAGCTGAATATAGAACAAGTATTTCAGGTACAACGCCATATTATTATGAGGTGAGGAACTGGTTTGTTGATATAGGAGATTCTTTTAATATGAAGGATTGTAATTCTCAGAGAAGTGTATGCCTTCTTGGAAGAACTGTAGTAAAGAAACTTTTTGATAAAGAAGATCCCATAGGCAAAATTATAAAAGTGGATAATGCAAATTTTAAAGTCATAGGTATACTCCAGGAGAAAGGTATGATAATCATACAGGATATGGATGATACAATTTTCGTGCCTCTTTCAACTATGCAAAAAAAGCTGAATGTAGGCAAGGGTAAATTTGTAAGTAATATACTTGTGCAACCTCTTGATGCAGATTCTATGGTTCCGGCTAAAAATGAAATCATAAATCTTTTAAGAAAAAGAAATAATCTTGCAAAAGATGAGGAAAATAATTTTACTGTTGGTTCTCAAACGGAAATATTTTCTCTTCTTTCTGTTATAAGCCGTATACTTACTCTTATGCTTGGAGGTATTTCTTCTATATCCATAATGGTTGGTGGCATTGGAATAATGAATATAATGCTGGTTTCCGTTGGAGAGAGAACAAGGGAAATAGGAGTAAGAAAGGCAGTAGGAGCAAAGAATCAGGATATACTAATACAGTTTCTTATGGAGTCAATGATACTTACTTTAATAGGTGCTTTAATAGGTATAATTATTGGTATGACTTTTTCTAAAGTTTTGACTTACGCTATTAAGATGCCTGCAGAAGTTCCATTGTATTATATAGGTTTTGTATGCTTTTTTTCAGCTCTGGTAGGTTTAATAGCAGGTGTCTACCCTGCTGTAAGGGCTTCCAGGTTGAGTCCTATAGATGCATTGAGATATGAATAAAGTGAAAGAGGTATAACATGTGTCCCGTATAGTTCTTGCAGATATAAAAGGGAAAGATGGCTTTGTGAATAAAGATACCATTGTAGGGGGGTATGGCGCCAGATTTAAAGCCTTTTCTACAACTACTCTCTGGCTTGAATGGGTGAGGAGGGTTTATCAAAATATACCCAGTATTCAGATAGCACTTTTAGCATCTATTTTTAAGTCTGCAGGTCATGAGGTTATATTTACAGATGGCTATCTACCTGAAGGAGACGTGGCTATTATACTATCTTCTCTTGTTGATTATAAGCATGAACGTTACTGGGCCAGAAGGTTTAAGAAAAAAAATAGACATTCTTTTGTAGGTTTTATAGGACTCTGTGCTACTCATTTACCTTTTCTTTTTTCATCTGTGGCAGATTTTATTATAAAGGGAGAACCTGAGTCTGCATGTATGGATCTTGCTTATACAGAGAATTTTCATGGTATTATAGATTCACCTGAAATAATGGATCTAGATACCCTTCCTTTTCCAGAATGGGAAATCTTTAATAATACAAAAAATGCCCTTCCAGGAACTATGAAGTCTATAAAAAAAGTTATTCCTGTGGTTACCAGTAGAAGCTGTCCTGAGAAGTGTTCTTATTGTCCTCATCGTATAGGTGGTTCTTATCGTCTTCAGGGTATGGAGAGACTTATAAGGGAAATAAAAAGAAATTACAGGCTTTATGGCAGTCATTATGTTATATTCAGAGATTCTAACTTTACCAGAGATAAGAAAAGAGTGGAGAATTTCATAGAAGAAATTGTTAGGAATAATGTTGATATATATTT